>NZ_JAIUHJ010000012.1:0-188043 GCF_020165105.1 Mesorhizobium sp. CA5
GGTACTAATAGTTCGATAGGCTTGATCGTTCTCATTACTTATATCCATCAAGGCGCAATCCGAAGGATTGTCGCCATAAGTCGGATGGTCTACCAGCGCTCACGCATGAGCGGCCCCTTCGGGGCCTATGCTCCGCGAGGGCGCCGGACGACCGGCGACGCGCAGTCGCGCTTGCGGGCTTCGCCCGTATGCAAAACGCAAACGTCGCCTTGGCACAAACGCGACGATCTTCGGATCGCGCTTGAACAGCTTCTCGATTTGAACATGCGTTTTGCCGACCTGGTGGTTATGGCGGAGCGGCTGCACCCGATCCCATTCCGAACTCGGCCGTGAAACGCTCCAGCGCTGATGGTACTTCGTCTCAAGACGCGGGAGAGTAGGTCGCTGCCAGGTCTGCAAAGCGCATGTTCAGCTCACTTCCAGATCCACAGGATCCGGATGAAGACAATCTTCTCTCTACGATCTTAAGGCCCGCCAAACGGGATCATGGGCCGCGCAAGCGGCCCTTTCATTTGGCGGCTCTTGAATCCGGTAAGGTCGCACTTACCTCCAAGGACGCAAGCAAACGCTTGCTCGTGTTCGCAAGCAAACGCTTGCTCGTGTTCGCAAGCAAACGCTTGCTCGTAGTCGCAAGCAAACGCTTGCTCGTAGTCGCAAGCAAACGCTTGCTCGTAGTCGCAAGCAAACGCTTGCTCGTAGTTGACGCGGGGTGGAGCAGCCCGGTAGCTCGTCAGGCTCATAACCTGAAGGTCACAGGTTCAAATCCTGTCCCCGCAACCAATTCTATCATAAATCTATAACCGTCCCGGTCTAACCGGGACGGCTTTTTGCGTTTGAAGGGGCAAGCAATTGCCGCGGCGCGCCTGGCGCCGCGTGTGCTCATTTTTCCATAAGTGGGAGCCGCATATTAGGTTCCGCTGATCTTAATTGGACCTTGAACCTTCTTTTTCGGAGAGCGTTGCCATTGGATTCAGGAGGTTTCCGATGGCGCGCTTTCAAATCGAAGAGATCTATGGCGAACGCATCGTTGCCACGACATCTGCAGAGGCACCTGATGCGCTCAGCGCCGCAGAGACCCTGACGGGAAAGGCGATCTCCACCAAGGCGTTGCAAGAGCACTGGTTTCGGGTTGTCGACGAACGCGAAGGCACCGTCCACGAATTCGGCATTGCGGAGGAGCCGCCAAAGGATTTTGCCAAATGATGAACTGCTTCGGCGCAAAGCCCGGCTCGCAGATCGAGGGTGACACAGGATTATGCGAGCCGGGCCTAGCCGCCGACACCTATTCCGGGGGGACGTGGTTCAAACTCGGCGGTAAGTAAAAGTTGTTCGATAATCGCTCGTGCTGCAATGAGGACTGAGGTCCCATTATCCTACCTGCTATGGTCCATTCGGAGCTCGCGAATGCGCCTGTCCCGATACGATCGTACGACCGTCGCCGAAGGTGGCGTGGCGTCGCAGCCCACAGGTCTGCCAGTGCGGATATATCCCAGCTTGGGCGCACTGGACCAGGCGATCGCCCAGTCGGCGCGCTATGATCGGACCAAATATCGCCACCATCAGCCGGCGTGCTCCGACACGGGGCAGGTTGCCCCTATCCAACGATGGAGCGGAACCCGCATGGCTCTCGAGCGCAGAATTAGTTGCCGCGAGCCATGACCACATTGAGCGATCAAACGATCAATGTGGTTTTGCGACCGTTTTTGCCCGGAGCGGTGTCGGCGCCCAAGGGCTGCAGCCAAACACCTTCCCCGGTGGGGCTGCTGTGACCACGGCTGCGCCCGACCGTCGCAGGAACAAAACGCCCTGGCGCCGATTGGTTTTTGAAGGGACCAAACCCGCGGAGGACGGGATGACGGTGGAACTTGTAGTTCTCGAAATGGCGGCTGCCCGGCAGCACGCAAAGCGAGCTGACCAGTCGCTGAAGCAAGCGACGGCCATGCTCGACGATAACCATGGAATCGCTGTGGGGATTGCGCTGTGCTGCCGCATCCGAAACGGGCAAGCGCGCGCGAAGGCGGCCAAGCGTCGCCTGCTGAAGATCGCCCCACCAACAACCGCGCACTGACGAGCAACAACACTCATGCAGATAAGAGTATCGTTAGTCCGCTGATATCGATGCAATGCGCCCACTACCGCGCCTGGGTGATCTACACGAAGCCCTCTTGAAGGCGGTGAAGGAAATCACCGGGAAGGATGCAGAGTTCATCCGCTGGTTGGGGGCGGGTTCGCGTTAGGCCTTGGGGAACGATTGGGCAAACGGTCTTAACCGACGTCGATCCAGGCGGGTGCGTGATCGCTCGGCTTTTCCCATCCACGGGTCTCGACATCGACACCCGCGGCCAGAATGCTCTCCGCAAGGCATGGGCTTACGAGCAGATGGTCCATCCGCAGGCCTGAGCTTCGGTCGTAGCCGCCGCGATAGAAAAAGTTCCAGTAGGTGTATATGCCCTTGTCTGGATTGATCCGACGGATCGCATCGACCCAACCCAGGCCCAGCATGCGGGCATAGGCTTTCCTGCTTTCGGGGAAGAAGACGGCGTCACCCAACCAGCGGCGAGGTACTACGGCATCGATCTCAGTCGGGACGACGTTGAAGTCACCACAAAGCACCGTGCGCTCGCCCAAGAGCGATTTGCTGTAGTCGACGAGACGCTCGAACCAACGAAGCTGGTAATCGAATTTGGGCCCTGGCGCCGGATTGCCGTTAGGGAGGTATATGCAGCCGACGATGAGACCGTCGATCTCCGCCTCGAGATAGCGGCTGTGGGTATCGTCAGGATCGCCCGGTAAGCCGCGACGGCGCTCGACCGGATCCCTGCCACGCGCCAGTATAGCCACGCCATTATAGGATTTCTGGCCATGCCAGATCGCACTGTAGCCGAGGTCCCGAATCGCCTCGAAGGGAAATTTGTCGTCCGACGTTTTCAGTTCCTGAAGGCAGACCACGTCATAGTCGGTCTCGCCAAGCCATTTCAAAAGCACCGGCAGGCGGCCATTGACCCCGTTGACGTTGAAGGTCGCGATCCGGGTCATCCCCTCGATTCCTGCTGGCGTCGCCTGAATATTGCTCTAGCCGGTCCGATAATCACAAATGCTTAGGTGCCCGCTCCTGCCGCGAAGAAATGGCCCCGTCGAGACTTCGACGGGGCCGTATCTTTAGAGCGGTGTGGTTCGGCGAACGCGATCGCGTTCCGCTTCGATGTCATCATAGGGCTCTGCGTTGGCGTGGAACCCTGTCCAGCCGCCGGCCTCGTAAGCGCTACGCCTCTCGTCGAGATTGACGGAACGCTCTCCTCGCAGGATCCGTTCAGCCTCGCCGGCAAGCCGATCATCCACTCTGGCAGTCACCAGACTGCCTCCGCGGCGCACGCCCTCGGCGTAGACATGTGCATCACGTTCCGAAACGCCAGATTCAGTCAGCGCCCCTACTATGCCGCCTGCGGCTCCGCCCACCACAGCGCCGCCAACCGCGCCGACAGCCGTAGCAGCGAGCCAGCCTGCGGCCACAACGGGCCCGACACCGGGGATCGCCATGATCCCGAGCCCCGTGAGCAGGCCGCCCGCGCCGCCGACGAGCGCTCCCAGGCCGGCACCAGCGGCGGCATCTTCGCCGGCTTCTGAAGTCTCGTCCTGTCGATACCAATTGTCGGAATTGTTGGCCACGATGCTGATGTCGTCTCGCGGCACGCCAATGGCTTCCAATTCGCTCACGGCGTCGGAGGCGTCCTGATAGTCATCGAAAAGTCCGGTGACAGTGGTCATTGTTTCACTCCATTTCTGAGTTCGGTTATTGAGCGCCGGCAACCACGTTGCCTTGGAAATCGAGCGCTACGGTCACCTGCTTTCCGTCTTTCTGGGCGGTGCCGCGCCAGATGCCTTGGTCGTCCTTCGTCAGCGCGCTGACATTGGAGAAGCCGGCATCCTGAATCCGCGATTTCGCCTGCGCTTCGGTGAAGCTGTTGGCGCCAGGCACGGGCGCGGCCCGATTATTGGTGTCGCTCGTGGACACCGCGGGCGTCGTCGAGCTCGTCGTGGAAGACTTGTCGCTGGTGCCGGATGCGATCTTTTCGATCATTTCCTGATGCATTTTGAGCGTCGGCAACGTCTGCTGCGCGAATGTCTTGAGCTGAGCATTGTCGCCGTCCTTGGCGTAGCCTTCGAACAGCTTCACAGCGTCAGCATGTGCGTCGCGCTGCATCTGCACGTAAGACTTGTCGAATGCGTCCTTGCCGGTGTTCAGGGTGTCGAGTTCGCTCTTGTGCGCGGCGTCCGTCTGGGCAGGCACCTTCAGTTTCTGCTCGCCGGCGATCGTCTCCAGCTTGGCGTTTGCCGCGCCGTGATCGTCGATCATCTTCTGCGCGAAATCTTTGACTGCCTCATCTTGAGCCTTGCCTTGTGCGATCTTGCTCGACTCGACCTCGAACATGCCTCCGGCGGCGGCCTTGTCGACGAAGTCCTGAGCTTTATCGGCGGCATAGGACGGCACGGCAAATGTCAGGACCGCGCAGGTGGACAGCGCTGTCATTAGAAGGCGGTGTTTCATCGATAAGTTCCTTGCTGAATGGGTGTCACTCAACAAGCGCCAGACCCCTTTGTTCCGGCCGCCACACGATTTCGGGTTGGTGGCGAGAGCGCCTCTTTCACCGGCGGCGACATTCGGACCGGCTGTGTGGACGAGGCGGGTTCCTCGCGGGCGGGCCCGTCTGCCGCGCGTCTGAGGAAGCTGCTGCGCTCTGCATCATGCTGTCGCCGGTATCGACAGGCTCTTGCTGATCCGGTGCAACTGCTCGCGATGCTGGCGATCCGATTGCCGGCTGCGGCTCTGGCTTCCCTGATCACGGCCTATTGGTCCGATATCTGGCGCGTGCTGCGGGGCGGCTAAGCACGCACCGAAGCTATGTGATCTCGTAATAGAAATCGCAAATCAAATCGGCGACTTTCGCCGCTTCGAAGTCGGTCATGTGCGCCGCGTTCTCTACGGCGACCTGACACTCTGATGACAAGAGCAAGATTCGCGACAGCTGTATGCTTGGTTTTTACATGCCTTGCGCCCGCCTTTGGGGCGGCGGATCTGATGGAAGAATTTAGCTACGAGGCCCAGATCACGGCATGGGAAATGCGAACCGGCGAGGTGGTGGCGCCGTCAGCACGCAAGGCGGTCCTGAGGGCTATCGCGACGAACTTCAGTGCGACAGCGACCTACGCCGGTATGGATGTGAAGAGCACTTCGAAGGTCGCGGAAGCAATCCAGGACGCTGGCGACTTTTCCGTAAAGCCGCGGGGAATGATAGCGAAGGCGAAGTGCGATTTGCCTAGTACGATTCCAACCAATTCGCCACTGTCGCCAGCACACTCAAACCAGAGCTCGTCTCGTTGCAGATCGAAAGAATGCCCTCCATAACGATCGTAGTCGACCCGGTTCCACCGGTTGACTACCTTGTCCAGATCAACGGGGACCCGGTTCGGGTCAATAATGAGGGCCGATACAGGGTCGACGCCGGCGACGTGGTCGTTCGGGTAACTCGAGCGTCGCGCCAAGATTGTCTCTGGAAGGGAAACCCTCAGGCCGGAGCCGTGCCACAGGTGGCGTGCAAGCTTTGAGTCCGAGCGATGCTCGCGCCGGGTGTCCGTGTCCCCGCAACCAATTTTATCATAAATCAATAACCGTCCCGGTCTAACCGGGACGGTTTTGCGTTAAGGCCTATTCGACGTTCAGGATGGCTGAGGTACCGCTCGATCACCCCGGCCTCGGGCGTGATCGCGGGTCGATACGCTGGGTGAGCCTGTCGCGAGCAACAGGTTCGGACGGGGTATGTCGTCACCTAAGCCGCTTCACATAAACATCGTCCGCATTGTGTGCCTGTCTACGGATCGTCAAGTTGCCCAAGGCCGCCGGTCGGCACTGCGCCTGATAGCAGACATTGGGGCGGCAAGTTCGTATGCCACGTTCGCGCCCACCTAACCCTCTGCCCGGCCTCTATGGCGGTTGCAGCTTTCGCCGCGCTTCGGCCGTGAGATGCATTACCTGTCGTGGCGTAGGCATCAGAGGGCTGCAGCCACTAGCGTCGCGACGGCGGCGAGAAATTCATCGCCGCCAGTGCGACTACACTGATTTGTATCTTGCCCGATATGCATCCAGGTAATCCGCATCCTGGCATATACAGCGCTCCTGACGATCCTTTGCTCTGCGCTCCGTAATCACGTCAGAGGGCATTTTGCGGAGCAAGTTTAGCTTCGCGGTTGTCCAGCTGGGAGCATCCCTGTGGGCGGAGCGTTTGACGATTTCTGCGGCGAGCATGATGCCTGCCATCGCCGACTGGAAGGCCATCGGGACCTCCACACGTACCGGCTTACCGCCTCCGGTTAGCTCGAAAACCACGCCTCCACAAATTGCAGCCTGATAGAGGCCTCGCAGCGGCTGGCCAACAAACGGCAGTAGAGGCTCAAGAGGGACCATCAGGCGGCTTGCGATCTCCCGCATCAATTCCACGCTGACGGGGGCGCCACTGTGTAGCATGGGCCGCACGACGTCCATTTTCCGGTCCTCGAGGCTAAGTGCCTGAGCAATGACCTGGTCTTCATCCGGAACGGATCCGGTAGGTAAATAGAGGCACGCGAGGCAGGCTAGTTCGCCATCTAGGTGATGATGCGACACGCCAAGATCCCCCCGCTGCGTCCAGCTGTTGATGGTCCATCGAGGCAGGGCAGCCTGTACCGCGATGCGGTCAGCCGCCGTATCCAGCGCGATCGCGACGTGCTGCAGCGAGTGTGACCCCGCTAGGGACTGCCATTTGTAAGGGTGATCCTGGAGCGACAAGCCACGTTGAGACGTCAGATGACGACGGGCAAGCTTAACCTTGCTGCCGCCGATGTCCTTCTCCAATGCCAACACGTAGCGCTGCAGATTGCCTTGGTCGACCTCCTCGTCGTCGACAAGCCCCAACTGCCCCTGGAGGCCGGATACCCGCGCAAGGGCCCAAACAGCGCCATTGCCGATTGCTCCTAATCCCAGCAGGAAGATGGTATCGAGGACCGTGTTCGTCTCAAGCGGCGGGTTAGCATCGGATCCGGGGGCGTAGTCAAACAACGAGAACGAGACTGCGCTGTCCACCGTCGCCCCGCTGATCTGCTCGTTAAATATCAAGCGGAACAAATTTGATGCTGCGATGCACGACGCAGCACCTGCGCCGAAACTGTTGCTACTGCAGCCGGAGCCAACCGGCTGTACGGTGGAGAATTTCGCAAGCCAGCCGTCAGACCCCAAGAACATCCGAGAGCAATCTACATCCGGAGCCGTCGAGCCGACAACGAGGCACTGCGAAAGCGCCGCCAGGCGCGGCCGGACTATATCGATCTGTCCGTTTATGGAGCGCGCCAGCGAGCTGAGGCTACGCGCCAACTTCGTCGCCTCGTCGCCCTCCGGCAGAAAGCAGATATTGGGGTAAAGCCGGGCTACCAGCCGGACCAGAAGATCAAGCGATGCCCTGCCCTCGCTGGAGCAGGCGGTTTCGTCAAAGGCAATTCCGATCACCAGCCCGTTGAGTAGCTGCTCGAAATTCTTTGTCTGGAACCCCTGTAGCACTTGCGAGGCCGCGGTTGCGGCACGGCCGAAATAGGTTGCGAGCGCCATGCTAGGTCAATCCACTATTTCAATGAGACGGCTAACAACCGCGGCAGGCACGGGGAGCCAGTTCCCGGCGCTGTTAAGCCGATAGACGACAGTCTGGGACAAATCCGCCGGCCCTCTCGCGAAGTCCGGAACGACCAGGGAAAGTGAGCCGACCGTCGTTGCTAACGCATTATCGTCGTCGGTGTCCGAGTGGTATGCATCCGTGGGGTGGCTGTGAATCTGCGCAAGTATGCGTAGACCATTATCGAACAGCCAAACATTGATGCGGTGCAACTCGGGCCCGTCGACAAACACGCCGACCCCGGTAGGTCCACGAATAAGCCTCTGCTCGGGAACGAGTGCTCGTTCCACCGTGGCGACGCCCTCTCCCACGCGACCGACCCAAAGGCCTAAACCTTCATATCCGGATCTCCCTACCTCCACCAAATACGCGTGCACATCGTCGACGGCAGCCCGCGGGACAATAAATTTCTCGGCAGCAGCAAGGCTGCTGCTTACCGTGGAAACGCTGCCAGGTTGACCTGGTACCCGGTAAAGACGATCTGCTGAATTTGATAGTTCAACGCCTGGATTGGATTGATCGCGCTGGCCCAGACGTGCTCCAGAATAAAATGCAAGGAGCCTTCTCCAGAGCGACGATGCAAAAGCCATGAGTCACCTGTGTGGGCTGGGTGGTTGTGATATTCGCGCACCCCGGGCAAACATAGGAACGGGACATCATCAGGGTTGTGCGCCTGCAGCAACGGCTGAACCGCCAACCGCTGTTGCTGTGCCATAGCGGTTATCGTTTCCTGCGTAGCATTTTCGACGCCGCTTAAGCGCAACATCTGAAAAGTCAGGCTCTTCATGGGCAGTGCCTCCCTAGTGCCTGGATCAACAAACGTGACCGATGGGGGCACGAGGTCGTAGTTGGTGAAGTCCAACTGCACCGCGCAAACCAAGGTTTGAGGCCTCACCTTAAGGGCGGCGAACAGAACCAGCACCGTTGGGAAATCCGCCTCGACGAGAAACCAGCCTCGCCGACGGTATGTGTCCTCAAGCTTTCTGTACTGCGCGACCTCGCGATCAAACTTACGTCTGGAAACCGCCTCGTCGACGAACTGGCCTTCGATCAACCTGCTGCACCGGCCTTGAGGCTCAGGAACAACTTCTGGCCCCCACTGATCCCAAGGTCCTCGATCTTCTTGCTTGCATCTAGGACAACTCCTGCCTCGTCCTTCAGCTCCCAGTTCTCCGGCGGCTGGCCGACGTTCCCGGACTCAGCTAGCGCCTTAGCGATAACTGTATGCAACGGCGAATTGACATTGGCTTCCACAGCCACTGGCTCACCATTGACAACGATAGTCAGAGTTAATTTGTGTTTGGGGCCGGCCGTCGGTGCCGCTGTTTCAGGTGAACTTTTCGGGGACTTTGCCATATTCTAACCGTCCATGTTAAGGTTCCTCTATTACTATCACAGTGCCTACCTCTGGGCCTACGGTAAACTTTCCTCCGTCAATGCCACGCTTTGCGTATGTCCGCTTTGGCCCAGAAGCTGCTGCGACGTGAGTGGGGCCTGAACGGCCTCAAAGCGGACGTCAGACAGTTCTACGATTGGCCGTCGAACGGGGGTTATCGGGATCTTCGACCTTCTGTGTCGCCGTCCCAGTCAAATTCGAAATGCGCGCTCTTCTGAAAGAAGCTGGCATGCCTGGTCCGACATAGTCCGCCCCTTGGCTCAAGCATCTATGGGGGTTCGAGCCGGTAGAGGGCTACCGCCAATACAGCGCTGTAACCGAGTTCCTCTGTTGAAGGGACTTCGCAAGCGAGGTCAACAGGTTCAATGTCAGCTCAAGAACTGATTTTGCTTCCTCCGCGATGATGCTCAAGGCTTTGGAAAGAAGCTCGGCTCAGGTCGATGCGGCGTCAGTCCTTCAGGGTGTTTTGGAAGGACTTGAAGGCGGTAGCCGCAGGCTTGGCGGTGAGCTGTTCCTGAAACTTGGCGAAGTCAGCGACTTCCCAGTGCTCCGCGAGTTTGCCGTCGGCGATCCGGTAGAACTGGAAGGCCGCGAAATCGACGCGGTTCCCTGTTGCCTTGACCTCCCCGAAATCATTCACCTGCGTGCCGCTGACGCGGTTCATCACCGCCACCCGATCGCCTTCGCCGATGATCTGCTCGATGCTCCATGTGAAGTCCGGGAAACTGGCCTTCAGCCCCTGGAGGTAGCTCCGGATGACTTCGATCCCTGACGCTTGCCCCTCGAGCTTGTCGCCGTAATCGTCCGACACAAGGTCGGCGAGTTGACCGAGGTCGCCGGAATTGAACATCTCGAAATAGCGACGCACGACGGCTTTGTTTGCTTCGGTGTCTGACATCAGCGGATCCTTCCTGGACGGTGAGGCGGCTAAGCGCTTTGTGGATTTAAGATATGTTTCGCCGAGGCATCGCCTGCGGCGACCGCCTCATAAGCCTTCACCACATCATTCAGCGGCCATGTCTTGACTGGCGACGGTCGCAACGCGCCGCTCTCGAAACCCAGCCGAAGCGCATTCAGGATGGCCGCGATTTCGACGCCTGTGAGCTTGGCGGTGTCAACACCGATCAAGCGTTGCCGGTTGTGATAGAAATCCATCAGATCGAATTCGACGCGGCGCGAACCGACGCTTGTGATCGCCACCTGGCGGCCGCCCAGACCCATCGACTTCATCGCTGGCTCGAAGACCGGCCCGCCGACGGCGTCCAGCACAAGATTCACACCTTTGTTGTCGGTCAGCGCCGCCACCATGGCGGGCAGATCCTTGGTCTTCGTGTTGATGAAGACATCCGCTTCAGAATCCTGGCTCATGTTGATGTCGGCACCGATCACGCGAGCCTTCTTCCAGTGCGCTATCTGGGTCGCGGCGCGGCCAACGGCGCCGGACGCGCCGGTGATGAGCACCGTTTCGCCGGCCCGGATATCACCTGCGACGACAAGCGCGGACCACGCCGTGACAAAGGGGACGCCGACGGTGGCGGCCTGTTCCACCGACAGGTTCGCCGGTATTTGCGAAAGCCAATCTTCCGGCACGGCGACGAACTGGGCGTGGGAGCCGTCGCGGTCGATGCCGAAACCGGCGCCGTTGCCCCACACCGACTTGCCTGCCCAAGGGCTCGAAGCTGTCACGACCGTCCCGGCGAAGTCCCGGCCAGGCGTGCGCGGCAGCGTCGGATTGAACACGCCCGAAACAAACTTCACGTCGCTGGGATTGATCGCGGAAGCGCCAACCTTTACCAACGCTTCGCCGGCACGCGGGACGGGCTTTGCGATCTCCTGAACGCTCAGGACCGAGGGAGGTCCAAAGGCGGAGAAACGAACGGCGCGCATCGTCGTCATCACCAGTCTCCAGACATGAGAACCTTCACCGGGCTACCCGCCGATGCGGATTGAAGAGCGATCGAAGGCCAGAGGTTATGCGGCAGTAACCATGAGGTCCGAAAGGTGAAGCCAGCGGCAGCCAGCTGCGGGCTTCACCGTGCTGTCAGGCTCCGCCGTGCGAGCCGAGGAGTTGCCACTCCCACGCCAAGCTGGTGCCGGTCGCTCCACCGTGATCCAGGAGCACCTGCGCCAACGCCGGAACGGTCGATTCCCGCGCCCAATCGCGCTGGAGTTCCGATGCGAACACTATCCAGGTTAGCGGCACGCCGCCGGCCTGGATCATCCGTTGAACGCCGCGATCATGCGCTTCGGTGCTGACGCCGCCGGAAGCGTCGGTCACAAAATAGACCTCCCAGCCTTCGCCAAGCGCCTGGATAACGGGGAAAGCGAGGCATATTTCGGTCCAGAGGCCAGCGATGACGACTTTCTTCCTGCCGGTCTTCTTCACCCAGTCGACGCAGGCCTTGTCTTCCCAGGTGTTGATAGTGGTCCGGTCGATCGGCACCTGATCGGGAAACACGTCCTGGATCGCCTTGAGAAGCTCGCCACCGCGATCCTTGATCACCGTTGTCAGAAGTGTCGGGACATTGAACGCCTTGGCCACCTTCGCGAGAGCAACCGTGTTGTTGATCATGATTTGCGGGTCGATGTTTCGAACACCCGCAACCTGGAACGCCTGATGATCGATGAGCACAAGGACGCAATTTTCGGGCGTCAACATCGCCTCAAGACCAACCTTGGGGAATACTGCAGCGGCCATGTAATTTCCTTTTGTTGTTTTCGCAGACGGCCTGCGCCCATCTGCATGATGGTTTGATCTTCAAATCAAGTGATCGAATATCTGGTTAGTACGGGCTCAGATTTGACCGTAATCGCCTGAGGCGAACAGCCAGATACGGTCGCGCGTAGCGTTCGATGCGATCGACAAGCGATCACGAGGCGTGCGACCGTCGGACCTACCGTTGGCTTGCACTGCTTGAGAGGAGCGGTCTCGCGGCGAGGCCGTTGCCACGGTGAAAGGCCGATGGCTTGGGCGGTCCGATGAAGAAAGGGACCTTTGGCCATGGCAGGGAGATGCTTCCCTAAGACCGCTGGAGTGGGCGGCGCCCTAGCTCGCTGTTCTTGGGTTCATTGCTCAATTTGACGTCGGTTCGCCCGTGAATGTCGCGGCTTTCGATTTGTACTGCGCCGCGAGGGGCGGAGGCATCGACAACAATGGGCGCGGCTGCATCTGTTGATGCAAAGGTGCCACCGTTCATGCCGTGGGATTGCCATTCGAACTGGTTGATCAGGAAAGAGGCGGCCGGGCCTGGAGGCATGTCCGTCCGGTGGATCGCAAAGAAGCGATAGTGACCGCCCTTGAAGTCCGGCATGTCCAGCAGAACAAGCTTTCCGCATGCGAGATCTTCGCGGACCATGGGTTCTGGCATCGTCCCCCAGCCAATACCCTCCCGAAGCAGCATATGCTTTGTGGTCAGGTCGGCGACGCGCCAGGTGTGAGTGCCCATGACGCCCAAGTCCTCACCGGCAGTGCGCGACGTCCGATCGGTAAGGACCAATTGGACATGGTGTCGCCCCGCTCCGAGGCCATTTACCTGGGACGCCAGGGGGTGGTCGGGCGCGGCGACTGGAACCAGATGGACACTTCCGACGCCGATCCGCTCCAGTCCGTCGATTTCCACGTCGGGCGGCCCGCGAACGCCAATCATCGATGTGCGATCAAGGACGAGCTGCGTCACGGCACCCAATGCTTCAGCCCTCAACTTGAGCGGGACGGTGGGAAATTCATCCCTAAAACTCTTGAGCGCGGCAACGATGCGCGACGCCGGCAGCATCACGTCAAGGGCGACGTGAACCTCCGGTTCTAGGCCTTGACGGAGACCCTTGGCCTTCGCACGCAATCGATTGAAGCCCAGGGCGACATTGCGCGCTTCCGAAAGCAGCGCTCTGCCGTCGTCGGTGAGCCGGGGTCGGCGAGTGGAATCCCTTTCGAAAAGCGTGACGCCAAGCTGCGCTTCCAGATTGGTGATCGTGTAGCTGATAACCGAAGTGGCCCGGTTGAGCTGGCGCGCCGCGCCCGCGAAACTTCCAACATCGATCACTGTTAGAAAAACTCGCAACTGATCGAACGTTGGCGTGCCGGGATCAGACATACCGATTTCCTCGAATAGGCGACTCGAAATTATACAAGTTTCGTACCCTAGGTCAGCAGCGCTAACATACGCAACAGACCACTCCAACGTTCGAGGGACCGAGCAAAATGACCTACGCGATAATCGGATCTGGCGCCATCGGCCATGCCATCGCAACGCAGTTCGCGCGCCAAGGCATCGATGTAATGGTGGCCAACAGCCGAGGACCGTCCTCGCTCGCCGAGATGGCACGTGCGCTTGGTCCCAATATGAGGCCTGCCACCATCGGTGACGCGGCGCACGCGGACGTGGTGATCCTGGCGATTCCCTTTGGAGCCATTCCGGCGTTTGTCGTGAACGCGAGTGCCGCGGGCGCAAACTGGAACAATCGTGTGGTGATCGACGCGAGCAACGCGGTCGACTTTCCGTCGTTCAAGCCTGCCGACCTGGGCGGCCGGCTTTCAACCGAGATCGTCGCGAAGGCGTTTCCTGGCGCCCGTGTCGTGAAGGCCTTCAATACGGTCCCCGCCGCAAAACTGGAAGCGCCGCCAGCACAGGCGGGTGGACGACGCGTTGTGGCCTTGTCTGGTGATGACGGCAGCGCCAGGTCCCAGGTTGCAACTCTCATCGAGCGGCTCGGCTATGCAGCGCTTGACCTCGGCACGCTGCGGCAGGCCAGCCATCTGCAGCAGTTTGGCGGCACCTTAGTGGCTCAGGACCTGATCAAGCTAGCCTGATCCGGCCATACACCGAACAATGCCGCTGGCAGCAAACGGTGAAAGCCATTGCTGCGAGAATGAAGCTTTTGGCAGGAGACGCATCATGTTGAATGATTTCGATGGCAAGGTGGTGTTGGTGACCGGTGTCGGATCGGGCATAGGTCAGGAGGCCGCCTTGGCGTTCGCCGCACGCGGAGCCCTTGTCTTTGGCGCGGATATCAATGAGAAGGGCCTCACCGAGACTCGGGCTCTCGTCGAAAAGGCGGGCGGTAAAGTGCAGGTCGCCCGAGTCGACGTCTCGTCGGAGGAGGATGTCGCGGTATTTCTGTCGCGCATCGCCACCGAGGCGGGTCGGCTGGACGCCGCCTTCAACAACGCCGGGATCACAGGCGGCGCGCATCGGATCGAAGACTATCCGACGGATGATTTCGACAGAGTTTTGCGCACCAACCTGCGCAGCGTCTTTCTGTGCATGAAGCATGAGCTTCCGCTTCTAAAGCGCAGCGGTGGTGGTGTGATCTGCAACACCGCCTCCGTTGCGGCACTGACCGGCCCCGGCGGAATGTCTGCCTACGCAGCGTCAAAACATGGCGTCCACGGGCTGACACGGGTCGCGGCGATGGAGAACGCTGCACATGGGATTCGAGTGAATGCCTTGGCGCCGGGGTGGACCGAGACCCCAATGGTCCTAACGGCGAGCGCCCAGAATCCGTCTTTTGCGGCACAGACGACGAACGCCATTCCCGCCAAACGAGGCGGTAAACCGAGCGAAATCGCGGAAGCCGCTGTTTGGCTCTGCTCAACCGCGTCGAGCTATGTGTTTGGCCAGATGCTGGTTGTCGACGGAGGCATGACCATCGGCGGCTTCGAGTACTGATCACTGGTCTTGACCCTGTGTCCCCGCTCCGCCTCTTACGTCGCTGCGTTTCTTGATCGCACGAACCTGTTGCCGTGACCAAGAGTCCCTCGCCGCCGAGACGGCGATGTTTCGGGAGAGGCGAGGACGCATCTGCTCGATCGTATCCACCGTGTCGGTTTTTGGTTGACCGGGACCTGAGATAATCCTTCCCCTTTCGGGGGAGCGGTGGTGGCGGGAGAGGGATACCGTCAATACAGTGCGGCCACTGAATTCGTTTGCTAACCCGATTGACCGCTCAAATGCTGATGTTCGCAGGGATATCCCCGAACCTCATTGTTCTCCCTGGCGTCCTGTTGGGCTGGGATTCTTGGAAGCTTTCCGAACTTTTTGGTTGCGTCCCAGCCCGAATTACATGAGCTGATGGGAGAAGTTCGTATATCGGATTCGGCTTAGGAAAGATTCGACGAGACATCGCGGTTTGGAACCAACGTTTGTCGGCGTCGCCCTGGAAGGCCCACGTCCGAATTCCAATGGGGGCAAGCGTGCGTGGCAGATACCAGTGCTATCGCCGCCA
Source organism: Mesorhizobium sp. CA5 (assembly GCF_020165105.1). Classification (NCBI taxonomy): domain Bacteria; kingdom Pseudomonadati; phylum Pseudomonadota; class Alphaproteobacteria; order Hyphomicrobiales; family Phyllobacteriaceae; genus Mesorhizobium; species Mesorhizobium sp. CA5. The sequence goes on from NZ_JAIUHJ010000012.1 coordinate 15,313, forward strand.
CCATAACTTCTCCGACTTTCATGCTTGTCCTCCAGATCAGATGCAGCGTTTTCACGCCTCGATGGTCTGCTACTTGTGGTCTTTGAGGGCGCAGAACCTGACGCTGATCATCTTAGGTGAACGCCGACAATGGCCTCCGCAATTGTTCGGCTGAGTTGGCGGATTTGCCGCCGTCTTTACGGCGGACGGTCACATCACAGGTTACTGATTGTGCGAAAGGATCATTTGGCGTGCAATCTGCATGGTGCCGCGTTCGGTTGGCACGTGTGTCAGTTGGCATCCGACGCGAAAGTGCCTGTTGCTTTGGACGAAAGGCTGGACCCACGGCGCATTCTTGCTGAAGAATACCAAGTCTTCGGCTGAGCGGACGATCAGCCGGTTGATATGCAAGACCTCCTGCCTAGTCGGGATTCTGCGCTTTAGCCGGAATGATTTGAAGTCCTAGTCAGCGCTGCGCCTGTCCAGGTCAAAATTCGGCCAAGGGAAATTGCCAAAAACTGCCACCTGTATCGTGATGTTGGCGATGCCGATCGCCTGCGGTACTTCTCGTCGATGTTCAACTGGATCGCCCCTGAGTCGAGCAGGTCGCTAAAGCTGCCAGATCCGAGTTGCGGCGGAGGAGGTGGAAGATCGATCATTGAATCAATCAGCTTGGCGCCAAGTTCGGTCGCCCCTCGAATAGGTTCGCCGAATAACCGCATTCCAGCTGGCGCGCAGCACATAACGTAACTCGCCAACCCGGAGATCGTGTAGAGGGTGTCTTCGTCAAAGTCGTTTGCAACCAGCTGTTTGACAGCTGTGTTGTAGTTTGCCCTCGACCGTTTTGAGAAACTTCTCGATTGCGCGAGGTTCACTCAAATAGGCGTTGGTATTGCCCTCATCGGTGCGACACACCGCTTTGGCGTTAGGCGTGTAATGTTGAGATCACTCTTCCGAAGAGCATACATTAGGCCATCAAGATCGGGCGAGTAGAACCGCTTGAGATGGACTTGGGACACGTAGTGGTCGACGGCCATGGCCTAAATCAGGAATCTCTGGACCTCTTCCACGCTCACAGCGTAGTTACGCCGGTCGTGGAATCGGGTCGTTCCGGTTGATGCGTGGTTAGCCACGTGAGCTGCTTTCTACAGCGACCAGCGGTTTTTGAGACATGCAAAGCCTGGATTTAGGGAAGGGCGGTGACACTCCGCCCGCTGCATACCTGCGGGAAGTCGACGATGGCGCGGTGATAGCCACGGCGGGTATTGGGATTACGAATGTTGGCAGCGAAAAACTCAAGACTGCAATCTTGTTCATCGCATGACCTTATTCCAGTCGATCCGATAACCCGCAGCCTGAAGTTCCCGCGCGAGCGACTGCTTCCAGCCGTTCCCGATGTCCATGGCCTCCCAGACCACCCCGGCGAAATCGCTCGGGATCTCGACCGTCCCGCGTTTGAGCGAGCAAACCCTCTCTCGACCAAGCTTCGCAATGAAATAGCCCAGTTCAAGCAAGACATTCTGACGGGCGCGGGGCTCCAGCGCGCCGCCTTTGGCGCTGCCCACGTCATCCGGCGTGAGGAGCACGACAGCGAATCCAACATCGCTGTTGGCCTCGACCTTTTCGATGACCGTGCGTCCGCGGCTGGCCTGCTCGTGCAAGATGATTGGCTCAAGACCAATCAACGACAGGAACCGCGCCACGGTTTCCCGGGCCTCGCCGTCGTGCCCGTGGACGATGAAGACCTTTTCGCTGATCACCGGCGGGATCTTTGGCGTCGGATTACCTCGCGTCAAGACATACGTCTTGAAGTCGCGCCCGAAGGGAATGAGCAATTGGCGAACCACCGCATGGAGGTTGGCGGTGTGCTTGTTGCCTGCGTAGTAATAGGTGTGACCGAAATCGATCAGCTCGCCTGGGCTGGCTGCAAATTTGCGGATCAACAGGAGTGTGAGGCCCAAAGTTTTCCGGTCATCGACTGGCCAGTCGATTTCCTCGCTGCCGAGCATGCCGCCATCGCTCTCCTGCGAGGTCAGGAATGCTTCTAGGTCAAGATCCTGAACCAGAGGCTCAACGGCATCCTTCAACTCGTCACTGTCGATTAGTTGGCCAAGGCGCTTGATGGGCCGGCTGAAAGATTGGGATGTCGCTGCCTGCAGATCAAGCAGGGCGTTGTCGATCTCCTTGAAAAGGTCCGCTTCGCTCATCAATCGTCTTTCTTGCCCAACCGATGAGCCTGCGCTTTGTCAATGATGGCAGCTCGGAAGCTCGCCTTGGAGGCCTCGATCAGCGGCGCCACGATCGGGTTGCCGGTGTAGGCTCCCATTTTCTGGTCGATCATGCTCTCCATCTCGACGATCGCCGCTTCAATGCTTGCCGGATCCGCCGGGTCGAACTGAACGTTTCCCAGCTGCCCGTCAATTTCGCCCATCGCGTCGCTAGCTTCTTTGAGCTGGCGGGCGAGTTTGTCAAATCCCTGAATCTTCATTGTCCCCTACCTCTCATAAAAGATGCTAGCACCGGCAGTCGAAAGAGGCGAGTTTGTTGAAATGGCTCAATAGGGAGATCCCCGAAATTGATGGGTAATATGAACCGTCTTCTGGGGATAGCGGGACGGTGGTCCCTATGCTTCGTGATACGGTCCAATCGACAACAACAATCCTAGGCGAGAGCGATGACCCCCCAGCAGAAAGCGTTTACGACAAAGGCCATTAGCAACCTGCGAACGATCAACCTGCTCTCATCTGAGCCGCATGGCAGCAGCAGCCTCAGTGAAGCTATGGACGCTGGCGGTATCAGAAGCGGCTTCATTGACTTTGGCGGGGGGAGTGCGACCGGGTTTTCAGGGGAGGGACTAGCAGCTCTCGCAGCATTGGCCAAAAGTTACCGCCCCGAGGGCAGTCGCCGCAGCCAGCAGGCAAGCAGTGCAACGTTGGCTCAATTTCTCTCTGCCTCAATCGTGCGGTTGTGGAAGGATCGAGATGGCGGTATTCCAGGAGAGGCGGACTTTGACGTTCTCGACAGCGCTGTCGTCAGCTGGTTCACGGCACTCTCCCAGTCAAATTTGCACGCCGTTCCCTGTACATTGCCAGATTTTCCTGCGTTGCCGTTTTCGATCGGTCCAGTGCACTTCTACCGTTGGCATGAATTTCCCACTGAGCAGTTCGGCGTCACGAAAGAGGAATTCTGGCCCACGGTTCGGGAAGGCGTTTCTGATCCAGTTTTCGGCGGCGCCCACTTTCGTGACCTTGTCGCAATGGCCATTGATCGACGCGCCACATGGGTGGCTGTGGTCGAACTGTCGGGGCGCGCTGAGAAAGAAGCGATAGCGACCGCCGATATTGCGGTCGATATTGCTCTAGGCGTCCTGCAAATAGCAGCTCCGGGGCTGAATATCCGCAATATCGCCAGAGCGACAGCGCCCATCCCGATTCTGCGGCGTACCGATGTCTGGGCGAGTGAGGGTCTAACGCGACAGGGCTTTAGCAATCTGTCTCCGGCTTTGACCATCCACCCTGAGGTTTTTCATCACGTTATCGCAAACGAGATCGGTCAATCATTGGCTGTAATGGGAAAACGTCTCGGCGAGTACCTTGGTGCCACTACCCTCGTACCGCTCCTCAATGAAGCTTGGTGTAATGCGGTCTATTGGTTCCACGAGGCGATTGCAGAGGCGCTCGATACGGTCGCTGTCCTGAAGCTCGAAACGGCTATCGAGGTCCTATTCAGGGCCGAAGATATGAGCGGCAGCAAGAGTCGCATCAAGCATAGCTTCGATGCACTTTTTGGATTGACGGGATCGGACATATTTCCCGGGAGCGTTCTTACAGTCGACCAGTTCATTCTCAACATCACAACCGCCCGGTCGCGTATTGCCCACGGCACTTGGCCAACCATCAGTACCGATCTGCCTGGTTACAGGCAGCAACAGCCGGTCAGTCGCAACGCGGTCGAGATGGTGGCTGGCACACTACTGGTTCTGATTGCTCACAAGATCGGTGAGTACGTCAAAGCCGGCGAGACGGCCGATGATACGGATGCGTTGTTGAAGTGGGTTAAATCACAGCGGCAACAGGCTGCCCCCTATAACGCACAGTCTGCCGGCACCTGAGCTTTTCCATTTCGAACGTCGGCGTAATTTAACCTTTAAGATCGAGGCCTCAGCAGCGAGCAAGCTTGTTCAATAGAAGGGGAACGTCCAAGGCTAGTCCAACTGTCGAACGGTCTACGTCATCGGCACACACCGCTGGCTTATGGTGCAGCCTACCGTCACCGAAACGGAGGCAGATGACAGAGCGCGATATGCTCCTCTGACCGTTGCTCCTCATGCCGACCTGTCACAAACCTGCCTTGAGGCGGGTTTTAGCAGCTACAGTGAGATAGTCAGGACATTAGAGGCAGCCGCTGTCGTAGATAGGAAGCAAATGAAGCTCCATGACGAATTCGACCTAAGCCCCATGTCGATGACTGTGCTTGAGAACGCCGAAAGGGTGCTGGGCGACGCCAGAATCCTTTTTGACGCTGGCTCCTACGCCACGGCCTGTGCGCTAGCATGCGTCAGTATCGAGGAGGCTGGGAAAGCCTGCCTGATTCTGTGGCGGGACAAGGGGCTTATCAAGCGCGACATCGCGAGAGATGTCAGGGATCATCACGCAAAACACCGGGTGTTTGCAGGATTAAAGGAAGCGCTATCTTTTGTCCCTTTGCTTACTGAGAAGATGGATGCGGACGAACTCACGCGGCGCATTGAGACGGAAGTGCTAGACCCGAACCGCGAGAGCAGTTTTCTCGCGAAGTTGGGCGCCTTCGACGCTTTTAAGCAGTACGGGTTCTATGTTGACGTCGATGATCAAACCCACTTCCAGCCTACGAAGATAATTTACCGCAGAGATGCGAAGTACTTGCTCGCTGAGGCCGCGCAAGCCATCGTGTTGGTCACCGAGGTCCCGGCCGTGCATTTTGTTGCGTGCGGAATGTACCTTGAGGAGGAAGCGCCCAAGCGCGATCCCAAAATGATGCGCGAAATCCGTGAGCTAATGGCATCACGAAAGGTGCGGCCGGCCATCCCGGAAAACCAATCCTAGAAGAACAGCCGCCGCAGGAACTTCTTCAACCGATTCTCCCGCGTAAGGGGCAGCTTGGGCCTCGACAACCACCAAAGCACCAGCGCCAGCAAGGCGGTCAAGACAGTCACAATGTTAGCGGCGTCCTGCATACCGATCCGCCACGATTCCACACTCCACATGGTTGACTCCTATCGAAACCATGCTGAGCAATTTAAACACGATTGCTTAACATTCCCTTCGCGCACCGGCGTTTCTGTTAACTTTTTTTACATGCCTTTAATCACTCATTAATCAACGTAAAGGCTAGTTCTGACAGACACTTAGCGGGTTGTGAGGCAGATAGTGCGCCACTCTTACGTCCGAGCAGTAACAAATATTCCGAAAAACATTTAGTGGTTAACGCCTGTTGGCTGCTCGTTCCGGGCTGATTCGCGGTCAATTCGAAGGCGCTAAGGTATGAGCTCGCTCAAAGCCAAAATGCTGCGGCACAAGCTGGAGGGAAAGCTTGCCCGTGCGGATGACGCCGGATTCCTGCAACTCATGTGGGCCACGGTCATCATGCAGTCGGGCAACCCCGGACCGGCTATGGCCTATATCAAGGCGCCCAAAGACGCCATCACGGATGACCCACGTTCGAAACAGATCATCCGGAAATGGGAAATCGAACACTCATCAATCTCCTCCTGACTTCACCTAAGGCTCCAGCGCACCGATATGCGCACCATGAGCTGAAGAAGGGCATCCACCAGGTTCTGACCATCGACAACTTCGACTCGGTTGGTTCTGTTATCAACCTTCTGAGGGGACTTGAGAATGCCGAGCACGAGGGGGCGTATCTCCAAGGAGAATATCCTTCAGGAGCTAAGCCGTATCGCCCAGCGCCAATTCCATTGGCAGGGAGGAGGTTATTTTCATCCAGAGGCGATCAGACGAACCCTGTTTGTGTACGCACATGAAGAGCCAGAAAGTATTTCGAGGCAAGGAACGGCTTCACCATTGATGACCTGACTTTGATGAGCGTCGGCCTGACCTTCGAATTCATGCTTCAACCGTGGCTGGTCGCGCCGAAGCACGACATTCTTTCCAGCCGCAAGGAAGCACTCGCAAAGGTATTGGGTGCCGTGTCACTGCCAATCCCAGCGGCACGCAAGATAGCCTTGGCACTCCGCAACGAGATGATTGCTGCCACGAAAGGTAACCTGCTGACTGCACACCGGCCGAGTATCTTGCGGCAGCATCCTGTCATCCAGAAGGCCGACGGCGCCTATATCGCCCCCATACCCGAGTTACTCATCCAACGGGCGACCAGCGGCCTGTACTATGATTTCATCGGCGAGGACGCGCAGGGCATACGTCAGCAAGCGGCAAGGCGGTTTGAATTATACGTGCAGGAGCTGATTCCCGCATACCTGCCCGGGCTGCAATGCCTTGACGAGCGGGAGATCGGGACCAAGAAGAGGAAGTTTCTGAGCCCCGATGTCCTGGTGCTAAATGACGAAACGATAACGGTGGTGATCGAATGCAAAGCCACGAAAAACACGTTCTCTGCGCAATTCGCGGCCGACCTAGCCGTGGGCGCCATCCGTGGTATCAATGAGCTTGCCAAGGGCGTCTTTCAGGTGTGGCGATTTTATGCCGCTGTGAGGCAGGGGATTTATACCGAATATGCCGTCGCCGACACCTTGCATGGTATGGTGGTTACCATGGATGACTGGTTGCGGCTTGACACCTACGTGCGGGCAGAGGTCATGAAGGAAGCCCATCGGGTCGCAGACAAATATCCCGAGATAGAGCCCGCCGACCGGCGCCCTGTCGTTTTCACATCGGCCCACCAACTCGCTGAAACTCTTGCACTCACCGACGAGCAAGGCTGGTCCACCGCGCTCAGCCATGCGGCGACCGAGAAGTACCAAGGCTACGACCTCAGTTCGATTCTAGAGGAGGTAGGGGTGTCCGCCGAACGAAAGGCGTTCCCCTTTAACATGGAAGAGGTCATGCCTTGGCAAAAGGAATTGCCCAAATAACGTCATTTTCTTCCCCGCCTTGTGGTAGCGGACGGCGATGACCCAATCCAGCAACCGAGCCTTCGACCTGACGGCGGTGGTCGGCGATTTGCATCCGACTCGGCACAAGGATCTCGTCCGCGCAATAAAGGCGTTCCATGCCGTGGTGTCTGTGGGGCTCGACCTAAAAGATGCTGCCGAATCCATCGCCTTCCTCCAAACAATCGACCTGGAGGTCTCTGACGAGACCTTGGGGCTCGGCAGGGCGCTTCTCGTCCACGCGATCGTCGTCTACTCCCGCGCCACACACACCAAGGCAATAAACAGGTTCAATGTCGGGGTTATGGGGGGCTATGACCAGGCATTGAAAGCAAAACATGCCGAGGTCATAACTCTTCGTGACAAGTGCATTGCCCACTTCGGACCAGGTAAAGATCTCTGGCACGATGAGCGCGTAATCTACGTCGAGAAAGAGACGGAAACGGCCTTCACCTGGTCCATCGCCGGACTAATTTTAGCGCGAAGGTGATAGCCGACCTGCATGACCTCCTGACGACCGCGATCCGCCGAGGGAAAGAACTCGAAAGGGAGCGAGCCATTGATCTCGGCGCCCTAATCACCGTGTCAGCGGTCATCTACAAGGAGCTCCTGTTATAGGTGAGGAGCTCTTGGCGCACGCGCAGAGAACCTCACCGGGTGAAGGTGAAAGTTCCCGACGGGGTGCGCACTTGCAACTGCGTACAGTCGAGACAGGGAACGGGTTAGGGGTTGCCGCGCGCCGCATTGCAGGACTTCCGGCGCACATACTGCTAGTTATGGAGTTGATATAGGGGCGAGAACCATTTCTGACAAGGATCAGGTCGAGCCACCTCTCTTTGTTCCTTCGCTTGCCGGTCCACAGATAGACCTTATGATTGCCTTGACCGCTCGCGTTCGGCTCTTCTCGGAAGCCCTTGGTCAAACGGGTCGGTGAACAGAACGCTATCAAGCCGCATCCGTTGGATAGTCTTTCCCGACGAGCAGTCGCCCGTGTTGTCAAGCTCGATTTGCGTGATATGGCTCTGCCTGACTAGCAGCCAGATTGCCTTCGTTTTGCGGGTGTTCTGACGGACAATCGGCGCCGGTGGAGCAGGGCGCCCTGCCCAACCTGGCGAAGGGCAGGTCGATGAGGTGTTGCCAGTGGTTGATGACCGGCCCTCTGTTTCGGCCGGAGTGCAACGCCCGAAGCTCAGAGTATGGGCGCTCGTAGCCTCAAATGGGCCACGCATGCCTTAGTGGAATGGTGGACGAATGGACCTTGGGAATGAGATCCTTTTTGTTGAGCTTTTCCAGCATCCGAACCACGCTGGCGCTGGCCAGCGGTGAGGAAATGCTAGGCCCAAGCAGGATGCTGTGCAGGATTTCGGAGAAGCTGAATTGCGGGATCGCCCCGTCGAGTGGGGCAATCTTCAGCTTCAATTTAGGCTCAACGCCGCGCGACCCAACGATGTAGTCAAACTTATCAGCCAGCACCTGCTCCTTATCTCGATCCGGCATGTAAATAAGCCGCCACTCATGCTCCTCGAGGAACCCGATATGCTTTGTCGATAGCGCAAATCCCAGGATTACGTTGAACAGCCAATAGGCCGGGATGTAGAGCATTGGTTGGGGTATCTCAGCCTGTGCGACGATTGCGCACCAGTCCGCGACTTTGCGCTCCAGCCATTGCAGACGGTCGGTCGTCGAAGCGTAGCGCACGGGCGTCAAGACAAGCGGCGAGTCTTCCATGATTATCTTAATGGCACCAGTATCGAATACGACCGCCGCGCCGGACCCGTTGTTTGCATATGCCCGCCACATTGAAAGAATGCCGTCGGTATCATCGGCGGCATGCATCGACAGACACAGAACGTAGACGTTCAGCGCATGCTTGCTCTCGTATTCGCTGTAGTAGGTATTAAAGGCGGCACGCAGCTGTGCCGCAGTTGCACTATTAAGCCGGCATGCTTTCTCAAGGTCGGTTTGGTCGAAGAATGCCTTGCCCCGCGTCAGCCCGAAGCGCATCTCATCCAGGTCGTTCATGAATAGGGGATTGGAGAGCCATAGCTCCTCATTCTTCAGGATTTTTTCGAGGGTCTCCACAGACGTATAGTGCGCAAGTAGCGGCCTCTCGCCCTTCATCCAAGAATCATTCTGCTGAAATCCCGAATAGAGCGAAGTGAACCTTTCAGAGACCTCTTCAGCGGTAGGGCTTTGCTCGACTACGGGCGGTTGCGCTGTGTCCGGTTTTTCGATTTCCTGCGACATCAAGGATCCCAAACGGCTTTGCCAAAGTTAGAGCACAGCAGAAAGCGCGAGTTATCCGAGTTTGGCAACCTTGTTCGGAGTCACGTTCTCCCGCCACATCTCCCAGTCACTGCCTTTGCCGCGATCGAGCGCGTAATATGTCTCGCCGCCAAACTCCTGCGCCATCCGCTCCGCCTGAACGGCTCGTTGACCGGAAGGCCAAATACTCTTTGTCGTCGCGCTAGATGAAGGCGTGCCGCTCGGCGCAGTTCATCTCATGAGCGCGGCTATAGGCCGGGTCATAGTTTTTCTCGCAGCAAATCTCCCACGGAATGACGGCGTGGTACGGGTAGGAGTGGTCAAGGTTGCTGTCTGAATTGATGCCTTTGTGTCGGGCTGACATGGTCGTCTCGCAAAAGAGGTAGGAGTATGCTCCTGTTTTGTTTTCCCAAGAGTCAAGGCCACCGCCGCGACGGCTTATATCAAGTCGGAAAGCTGCTACCGAGCGCGGCTTCTGCTGACCCATCGGCGCAATCTGAAGGCCAAGTTTCTCGACCTGGAGAACGCCATCCGGCACTCGCTGAAGTCATTCGGCATCCGCCTGGGCAAGGTCGGACGCGGCGCTTACGAGCAGGCGGTTCGCCAGGCTGTGGCCGACGATCCGCTGTCGGCCGAACTGATGGACGCCATGCTGTCGGCGCGCGCGGCGCTGTGGAAGCAGTACTGCCGGCTGCACGATCTCGTCGTGAAAATGGTGACGCGCAGCGAGCTGTGTCGACGCTTGATGGCGATCCCCGGCGTCGGCCCGGTGACGGCGCTCTCGTTCATGACGGCAATCGACGATCCCACACGCTTCCGCCGCTCACGCGACGTCGCGGCCTACTTCGGGCTGACCTCGCTGCGCTGGCAGTCGGGCTCTTCGATCGACGTTCAGGGCCGCATCTCGAAGGCTGGCGACGCGGACGTGCGGCGCGCGCTCTACGAGGCGGCGTCGGGACTGATGACGCGCTTCAAGGAAAGGGACAAGGTCAAGAGTTGGGGCCGGGAGATCGCCAAACGCTCCTGCCGCCGCAAGGCCCGTGTCGCTGTGGCGCGCAAGCTGGCGGTGATCATGCACGCCATGTGGAGCGACGGCACGTTCTATGTCGGCGACGCGGCCATGAGTGACACCGACGCCGCGCAACGCGCCCACATCAAGGATCGACGCCTGCTCAGAGCACATCGATGAGCGGCGCGACGGCGGTTGAAACGCATAGCGCCCGCACGTTGACGGACGCTACCTGACACAAGGAGATCCGCCCCGGCGGATGAGAACCGATGCAGACCAGGAACGACGGAACGCACGTTATCTTGCCTGCGGCCGCGCCGACGAAGAGACGGCCGGACCGCGCTCGATTGCCTGTGACGATGCTCCGTCAGTCCGATGGAAAAGTGCGCCACGACGGTTCGAGCGCTGCAACAATGCAGCCGAACCACACCGTCGCAGAGCGCGGAAGATTGCACGGCGCATCGGAACTCGACGTTCAAAAGCGGAACGTAGCGCAGAGGATAGAGTCGTGTATTATCGTAGGCGAAAGGAGGAACGATGATGGCTGCAAAGTATCGCAAAGCACAACCGATTAAGATGGCAAGATAAAAGGACGCACATTGTGCCGCATTCGGTTGGTTGTATTTGCAATGAGTTACGATGCGGTTTTTGCAATGTGCGGGGGTTTACCGCACATTGCGAGAAGCGCGATTTCGCGGTGATTCCCGCGTCTTAATGCAGTGTGGCCGAGGACCGGCAGGACGAGACCACCGCGGCACTGATCCGGGTGATGGCCGTGGCGGGCTGCCGGCGCAGCGAAGTCATCAGTCTGCGTTGCGGCGAAGTGCCGACTGTCAGCCGTCACACGTCAGATCGGGTACGGCGCGATGGTGGTGTCGCATGGCCAGGATGACGGGTGTTGCCACGAGTTCAAGCAGTGTCTGGCTGGCAAGCCAGGACCCGACTTCAGAATAGGCGCGCTGCCAGCGCCATCGCATACGACAGCCGTCAGAACCTGACCTTCGGGGCCGTCGAAAAGGCTATGGACGGCACCTCCGCCCAGCCCGCCGGAGACTGGTGCGCGACCGTCTGGCCGACTTGCGACTGGGAAACGCTTGATAGGAAGGCCGAGAGGAAAACAACTCACGGAAGTTAGCCCATCTAGCTCAAGGCTGCCGGGTCGATAGCTTGGCGAGGATATCCATGTTGGCGCCTTCAACGCCGACCGCGAAGAACGGAAAGGCCTTTGCCGCCTCACCCGCCTTGATCGCCTGTTCGGCCGCCGCCACGCTTTCAGTCGGCGCTCCGTCCGTGATTAGGAACACCCAAGGGGGTAATAGGAGATGCCGTTGGCCTTGTTTGCGGCGCCGGAGCATTTCCAAGCCATGATCGATCGCCGCGCCTTGGCCGCCCCTTCTTAGGCCTTGACGCACACGACCCGGTCCCATTTCCCCCATTAGGATTGCAGCCGGTTGCCTGCCCGCCGTAGAACCCTTGCGACGGGTTCTTTCGCTGTTTGCCGGCCGCTTAGAAAGTTCTGATGGCCGCCCACTCGGCCATGATCACGGGCGCCTCTATCTGCGTGCGACGTATCAACCGTCGCCCAACTCGTGAATGACCGGTTGCATGTGGCTGGGCGTGACATCGACTGTCGCCAACGTGATCGGCAGCTTGAAGCGCCGCCGGCCGGCGCTGCCAGGATTTAAGTAGAGCACCCCATCAACGGTCTCGATCATCGGCACGTGAGAGTGGCCCGAGATTACCATGTCGATGCCAAGCGCCGCGGGCGAGATCTGCAGCGTCTTTAGGTCGTGAAGCACATAGATGGTTCGCCCCGCAAGCCGCACGTGCTCAGTGTCAGCGTATTGCGCGGCCCAGCTTCCGGTGTCCACGTTTCCTCTGATGGCGGTAACCGGCGCAATCCTGCGAAGCGCGGCGATGATCTCCGGCCCGCCTATATCTCCGCCGTGAATGATGTGATCGACACCGGCCAGGCGACGCTCTGCCTCAGGGCTCAACAAGCCGTGCGTGTCCGAAATGATGCCGATCCTGAATATCATCATTTGAGCCATGGGACCCAAGGTGTTTGTGATCAGAAACAATCGATGTAAAGGCGCGTCCCCATAAATCTGGTACGCGCGCGCGGAGATCTCCGGGTCCGATGGCTCGCCGCTCAATTAGCCAAAATGTTGGCTGACCCGCCGGATTTCACGCGATTGGCGAGCGGGCCCACTCGATCCGCTCGGGCGCCGGACGTTCCCTTTCTTCGCCCCAGAGTTAGCACGACTGACCACTCTCAGGCAGCTGGATTATCGTTATGACTTCAACGCTCGAGCTTCAGGTTCGCGCCCAAAAGTTCACCGACCAGGTGCTCCAGACGCTACTCGCGACTCCGCGCTCGCTCCCGGACCACTACCTCGGGATGCAGCTACAGGGGTGCGCTATCGCGGCGCGAGCCTCCGTCGCGAGGTGACCGCGTCCTACCGCCTACTGCATGTTAATGCCGGCCACGACCAAGGTCGTAGCAATGGCTTCGTTAGGTAATCCTCGGGCTGTTGCGCTTGGCCAGAAACCGGCTAAGAGAGTTAGGCATTTGTTGCGAGGATCGGAGATATGCATGCCGGAAGAGATTGAGAACAGCCGAAGCCAGTTGATCGAACTCACTGCCGATATAGTGTCCGCGTACGTCAGCAACAATGCGGTGCCGGTTGCGTCTCTCTCGGATCTGATCGCGAACGTGAACTTCTCGCTTTCGAAGATCGGAGGATCGGCCGAACCAGAAACGCCGGCCCAGGCGCCCGCGGTCAATCCGAAGCGATCGGTTTTCCCTGACTACATCATCTGCCTCGAGGACGGGAATAAGTTCAAATCTCTGAAGCGTCATCTCAGCGTGCACTACGGCCTGACGCCTGACGAGTACCGGGCCAAGTGGGGCTTGGCGCGCGACTATCCAATGACGGCGCCAAATTATGCCGCCCAACGGTCAGAATTGGCCAAAGCGAGCGGACTCGGTCGAAAAACGGGAGCAACGCGCGTTGCTAAACAGACCAGAAGGCGAATGCAAAAAGCCTAAAAGCCAAGGTCCGCTCACTGTAAATTGCAATGCACTCATCAAGTCTATTTTCGGAAGCGACGCCTCCTATCGTGATCGTCAACACTGCTCACTCGGGCAGTCGACTTCTCACTAGCATTTTGGTGGACGCTGGCGTCTACATGGGCAGTAACGTCAGTGGCTCACTAGACTGCCTGGAGATGGTGCCATTGGTTGAGCACGCCATTCTATTTTCGAGAAGCGGCGTGCCTACAGGGAACGAACTTCGCGACCCGGAAAGCCGGCGCCTGGCGAAATGTCATATCGGCAAACACCTGCAGAACATTGGCCAAGCGGAGCGGTGGGGATGGAAGCTGTGCGAGACGCTTCTCATTGTTCCTTTGATAAAGGCCTATTTTCCGCAAGCGAAATTCGTTCACCTGATCAGGGATGGTCGTGATGTGGCGTTGAGCCCTTTCGTGGCGCCTAAGGCGCCATTGTGGCGAAAAGTCTATTTCGGCAGTTCCGAACTTTCGTCGTGGCACGGATTTCCGATGACGCAACGAGCATACCGAGCCCATGGCATGCTCTTCAATGCGCACAGGTGGAGGTATCACGTCGACCTCGCCAGAGGGTTTTCTCGATGGCTTGGCGACCATTATATCGAGGTAAAATACGAAGACCTTGTTCTTAATTGCGATGTCACTCTCGACAGGCTCTTTTCCCGCTTGAACTTGCCAGAGGCTCCGCCCAAGAAGCCGCGGCTCTCAGCGAAGTCGATTGGAAAATGGCGTCGATTATCGTCGACTGATCTCGACTCTTTGGCCGCCATAATGGAGCCTACACTGGCCGATCTCGGATACACACAACGCTGTGCGATCCCTCCGGCGCGACGTGCGACGTTGTTCGAGAAGCTTGCGTATGGTCGGTATTTTTGAAGATGGTTTCGTGGGCCGTCCGCTACTCATCCCGCCAAATCACCCGCCTCTCCCATCGGATTTCTACCAGGCGCCGAAAGCGGATCGTATGGGCCTGCTCGCCGGTCGCGTGGAATAGCTGCGCGCTCATCCACTCCCGGCTGCCGCACTTCTGACAGCGCGCCTTGTCCCTCACCTCATCGATCGTGACGTTGCCGATCACCTCCCGTAACTCGAGCGGCTTATAGTAGCGCGTGATATTGCAGCGGGCGCAGCGGATTCCCGCCACCTGCCCGGCGTCGTGAGCATGCGTCAGGGTCCATGCGGCGCCTCTCGGCCATTTTTGCGGTTGTTCAGGCATGCCCGTGAAATGAGGAACATATTCCTGCCTGGTCAAGAGGCTCTTGACTCCAACGTTCTCATTTTGTTCACTGATGCGCTGACAGCCACAGGAGGGCCGGTCATGGACATTATGATGGACGCCAGGGGAGCCACCCCTGAAGAAAAACAGCGCGGTCTCGCCGCCGCTCGGGCCGTTATCGAGCAATCTGGCTTGACGGCCGAGGAAGCGGCGGAAGGCTCATTCGCAGTCGAAGGCTGGGATGACATGGGTTTCCCGCCTGATCAAGAGCCATCGGAAGACGAGTATGCCGCCGCTGAGATTTGGTGGGCGGCCAGCAATGCCGCTATCAAGGCGTGTTGCGAAGGGTGGCCGGACGAGAAGCGCATGCAGGTCAGTGGCCTGCAGTTGCTGCATAATCCGGATGTGCAACTCGCCGACCGCACCACTGCACTCCGCCGGATGCGGGCCATCATCCAGGCCGAAGACGGCAAGCACGAATATCATGACGACAGGGTCTTCTTGCTTGCTCTCGCCGCCACTGCTGAGGTTCCGGATAGTTCGGAAGCGCAGCAACTCGTCAGCGCCGTAACGGTTGCCTATACGTCTCTGTCGCTCGCAGGGTTCCACCCAAATGAGCCTATCGAGCCAAAGCGCCAGGCAGTGCTCGACGCGATCGACGCTCTTGAAGCGGGATCAGCGCCGCTCAATTGAGAAAGGCCAATTGGATGTCCACGCGCGTCCTTCCAGAGCAGAAAAAGCCGAAGTTGATTGTCGTGGTCGCATTCGACCGCGGCGACGACGGCGAGCTGTTTCCGATGTACGGCCCGGCCGATCAGCAAAGTGAAGAGCGGGCGATCCGAACCGCCAAAGCACTGGCTGGCAAACACGCTGGTGTCATCGCTTGGAGCCGGGATGCCGATCCGGCGCTCGGGGACTACGGGCCGCCGAACACGCTGTTTGTGAGCGGCGACGTGCCTGACATGGGATGAGCAGCGCCAATGTGCGGACGCTACACCCGATATCTGCCGTGGTCCGAAATCCACCGCCTCTATAGGCTGACGGCGCCGGCTGACATCGGCCGCAACGACGTGCCTCGCTACAACATCGCGCCGACCGACGATGTGCCTTTCATCACCGCCGCAGATGATGGCAACCATAAGGTTCGCTCGGGCCGCTGGTGGCTGGTGCCGTTCTGGGCGAAGGAAATGCCCAAGGCGCCGATGTTCAATGCGCGCATCGAGACTGTCGACACCACCCCGGCCTTTCGAGATGCGTTCAAGTCTAAACGCTGCCTGATCCCTGCCGATGGTTTCTACGAATGGACTATCAGCCCGGCCGATCGCGGCAAGGACCCCTGGCACATCTTCATGCCAGGCCATGCCCCGTTCTCCTTCGCGGGGCTTTGGGCCTGCAACAAGGCGCTGGATATCATGAGCTGCACGATCATCACCGAGCCCTCCGGCGAGCCGATGCGCCAGCTTCATGACAGACAGCCGCTGATCCTCGATCCAGCCTACTACGACGCCTGGCTAAATGCGGAGACGCCGGCAAGCGACCTTAAGGACGTGCTGTCCCACGACATTGACGGGCAGCTTCAATTCAACCGCGTCGGACGCGAGGTGAATTCAGCAGCGATTAACAAGCAGCCCAACGACCATTCCGGCCTCGTGGGACCCATCAATCCGCTATGAGCGACGAAATCAGACTTCCACGCCCCGAATACGCTACGCCGGCTGGCGTCCAGCACCACGTTTGCGAGCACGACGGCTGCAGCAAAGACGCCGGTTGGGGCTTTGCCAAGCCGAAGCAGGCGCCGCACTGGTTTTGCTTTGAGCATAGGGCTGAAGGCGAGCACTTCCTGTAGGAACTTGACCGATGTCCCGTCATCAATTCGTGCACGAACTGGAAAGCACCGCCGACCACATCGCAGACGCTTCTCGGGCCGATCTACAGGTGCTGTTGCGTCGGGCCGCGCTGCTGATCAGAAACGCCGGTGGGGTCTGCCTTGATCCCCGCACCGACGACGCGCTGACCAGCCTGGCGGCCGAGATGGGCACTGCCAAGCCGGATCTGGTAGAAACGATCGTCGGCGAATGGCTCGTCGCCAACGCTTATCTGCCGGTGCCGCGACAGTTGGACGAAGAGAGCACGGTGGACGGCAACGGATGATCAGCGGACCGAGGCGCGAAGGCGACTACCCCGACCGAGAGGTAGACTGCCAGGAAGCAATGGAGCCCGGTTTTCAGGCAATTGTGGACTGCATGCTTGAAGCAGGGTGGGCGCGCGGCGAAGTGCTGCGCTCGCTGCGTCGGCTGATTGCGGCCGACAATTTGATCCAGAAGGAAAACGCCAAGGTCGAGGCAGAGCTTGCCATTGCTCGGGCGATGATCCGGGCCGGCAGGCAACTTTGATGGAAATGGCAGTTCCGATCTACATAGGCGCGATCGGCTAGCCCCCGGCCATTTCCCCCTCAGTGCTTTTTCGGCTGCGGCGTGATTTCATCGATTGGCACCTTGCCACCAAGCTCCTTTGCAGGCGGCGGCGCGTTCGGGTTTGAGCAAGCAGGGTTTGACGATTCACACGGGGAAGGCCTATCGCCCACGCCGCCGTAACGTTCCACGAGTTTTGCGAATCCGTAGGCGAAGGCGAAGAGAAGCGCCAGGACAACCGCTATTCGGACTGCCATACAGAATTCTAGCAGCATCTCGCGCCGGATTTGACCAGCTACAGGTAGAATGGAGCTTCTGCGATTGTCCGCTGATGCGATCGGCGATCAATTCTCTTCGCGAAAATCCGAAGCGAGGCATCCAGTCGCCGCCCTTTGGGCGGCTGATCGACTAACTCCGGTTCCATCGGACGAATGAAAGACAGCCGGACCGAGAACCAAACCACTCGAATTTGATTCAAATATCGCACGGTCATTTCAGTTCCGTTAGCAGAAGCTAATGGGAACGTTCGCTGCTTGGAACATTCGTTGCCCGCTGCTGTTCTCCCTCACGACGAGGAGGAACAGCCATGGCGGACGACAAGAGCAAGCGCGGTGCGCGTGACCGCGACCGGGTGTCGGCGGATGAGGATTATGAGGTTCGCCACTTCGCCAACAAGGTGGGCCTGACGGTTCAACAGGTTCGAGATCTGATCAAGCAACATGGCAACGATCGGAGGACGCTGGAACGCGAGGCGGAGAAGCTTCGAGGATGAAGATTTCAGAGCTTGGCCGCCCTATTGTCGGACGGCGCCATGACGGCGAGCCGGCCCGGGAGTCCGATCACTTCCTCGTATGCCCCACCTGCGGCCAAGCCATTGACTTGCGTGATTTGCGGCAGGTGATTTGGCACCAGAGGCCAGCCCACGAGCCCCTTGAACTAGACAGCTAGTCCGGAATGCGTCGATAGCGGAAGTGATTGCGAATGTGGTCGTTGAAAAAGCGGCCTTTGACAAACGCCGACCGGAACGCGGTGTAAGTCTCCGGAGGAACCCCCTCAAAATCGTAACGCTGGCCGCTGGCCACAAACCAGACGGACAAGATCCTGCTTGCCGGATCGTATTCGGTTTTCCTGATCGAGGTGGATGGCATGGCGCACCCGCTGGTTTGCAAATCGCAAACGATCGGAACGCAGCTTTTGTTTCAGCACGATGGTAACCGCCCATCTGGCGCCGCTATTGCTGATAAGGCGCGTAGGATGAATTAACGTGCCGGCGAAGCAACATTGATGCCTAGATGATGTGCCAGTCTGATACGGGCCGGCTGCGCTAGGGTCAGGGTGTTCAGCCCTTGCGCTGCTCCGGTGTCAATGCGTGGTTCGTAAACTGGAGGTTCCGGTCCTCCCGGCCGGCGGCACGGCCTCGTGGAGTAGATCACCTTGATCAAGCCCCAGTGCATGCAGGAGTGATCCGGCCCAAGCCGTTTGACCAGCTCAGCGACGTCCAGCAGCGCATTCCGCCTGCACGTGAGGCAATAGACCGACAGGCCGGTGCCGGCCGCCAGCTTCTTGCCAAGCGTGTCTTCAACGAAGGGGAATTCGTTGCCCATAGCGGCCTCCAAGAGGTCGCCCCATGCGAGTCCGAAATAAGAACCTCGGTCGCGCTTGCCAAGGCCTTTCGCGATCACACCATGTCTGAACCAAGATGTTTTAGCTAAGCTGCATATGCGGCGGACCACGGTTCGCCAGGCCGGCGCGCGCTCAGGCAATCTCCCCAAAGAGGCGCCGGCCACCCTTAGCCCGTCGCTAGGTGTGGGGGCACACCGGGCGGCGGGCTATCGGCGAACATTAGCAGTCGCTTGACGAACCCGCAGGCCGCGCCAGAGTCATGGTATGGCTAAGGAGAACACCAAGGTAGGCGACACGGTTGCGATCACAGCAACGATCCGCAAGCGCGTCACAGAGGACCGGATTAGCGTGCTGATCCCTTCCTATCACCAGCCGCATTCGATCGTAAACACATCGCCGAACATCAGCAGCGGGCAGAAGATCGAGCTTACCGGCGAAGTCCTACGCGTCGATGAGGACACTGTGACGGTTGGCGGCAAGGATCTGGGGATCTCCGTGAAGCGTAGCGCCGTAAGGCTCGTCACGAGCCACTTGGCACCGAAGCGCAAGACATCGGAACAAAAAGCCCGCCGCTAATTGACCAAAGCGGCGGGCTGTAGCTAGGGGACTATAACGGCGAGCGAATCGGAGGGACAAATTGGCCGCTCACCCGTAGAAACTTGCCGGGTTCGAAACGGTTCCAGGCTGCAATGGAACATTTTAGCTAAACTGAATGTTTGTTCGTTCCCTTGGAAGCCGTGGAGCGGTCAACAGCCCCAAAAGAGAGCCCGCAGCCGAGGGACGGACTGCGGGCTTTCTTGCGCCGCAGGCTGCCAGGTCTGATGCGACGCGACGGACGCTCGGGAGTGCGCCACGCTTTCCGAACTTGCGTTTGCTTGAATGGTTGCACGAGGCGGTCAAGGCCTTCGGTTCAAGACGCGCGCTTCTCGCAAGAGCGATGCCCAAGCGGTGCTGCGAAGATGGTCCCCTGGTCTGAGCGGGTGCAAGGATTCGGAGCGCGGCAGGGTTGCGAGACTTGGCTACTCGTTGTCCCTGCCCATTCCCCTCCGCCGCTCGATCAGCCGGTTTGCGGCGCCCCCGATGGGTGGCGACTTATGTGCATTCCTTGCACGGAAGTCGCGTCTTACGTTCCGGCGCAGGGTGAAGGCCTTTGCGATTTTGTGCTGCGCTTTCGAAATCGTGCGGAAAGTGTGGCTTCCACGCATCTCCCGAACAATATCCACGCCTTCGAACTTGGCGGCGTTGACAATCGATGCGCTTCGGCGACATCGCTATCTCACTCGGGTGGTGACCTTGGGCCATTCATCCGACCAGGCAACAAAGGGGTATGCCCGTGAAACAGGTTCTTCTCGCTACCGCTCTCGTCCTAGCTACCAGCACCGCCTATGCGGCTGACGTATTGCAGGAGGCGCCGGTTGCTGCTTCCTATGACTGGACCGGCGCATATATTGGCGTGAACGCCGGCGGCGGTTTCGGCACGTTCAGTCTTGATCCTGCCGGCGGCGGCCCTGGTGGTTTCGATCTCAGCTCGAGTGGCTTCCTGGGCGGCATTCAGGCCGGTTACAACTGGCAGGTTGGCCAATTCGTCTACGGCGTGGAAGCCGACATCCAGGCTTCCGACGTTAAGGGCGAGCTATCGTTCGGCGGCCCCTCTCTGGAAACAAAGGTTGATTGGTTCGGCACGGTGCGTGCTCGCATTGGCTATGCGCCCGTCGACCGCTTCCTGGTCTACGGCACTGGCGGCTTGGCCTACGGTCACGAAAAGGTCTCTGTCCCTGGGGCCGACTTTTCCAAGACCAAGGTCGGCTGGACCGTTGGTGCGGGCGCTGAATACGCTTTCACCGACAAATGGTCCCTCAAGTCCGAGTATCTTTACACCGACCTGGGTAAAACGACGTTCGACGACATCGGTGCTGAAGTCAAAGTGCCCTTCCACACCGTTCGCATCGGTCTGAACTACAGGTTCTAATTTTTCGGCGGACCTAGCAGAAAGCCCCGGCAGGATTGTCCGGGGCTTTTTTGCGCGGCGATCTTAAACCGCAGCGGGAGCGGGCGCCGAGTCGGGGCGCATGCATCGCGGCAAACGAACCAGCATCCAACGTTGCTTGTTCCAACAAAAAAGCCCGCCGACCGGAGCCGACGGGCGATTCAGACTATCCGCGGCGTGGGTCAGGTCGGCGGCACGACAACGACAACAGACGGCCCCGCAACGACTGCGGAAAGCTTGCCCTTGCGAATCAGCGTAGGCTTCTCGTAGGTCTTCTTCATGGGAATTCCCCGTTGGGTCGATGATCCCTCAAAACCCGATGAAGCTGATCGTGCTCTTGCTAGATGTCAAGAGAGCAGAAGCTTCTCAAGAAACAAAGCACAGCCGAGCCAGGTGGGGCTTTTCCAACGGGAAGAGCGGCCATGAGCAGTTATCACTCCCATATCGACAACGGCAAATTCATCTCTGGCAACAAGGCACCGGCCGGCTGCCGCCCCGCGCTCTAAATGAGTTCAAGATGCGATCTCCGAAACAAAAATTATAGACACGGGATACGAAATTCCCTCAGTATCGGACGGGGGGATAATCAATGAAGGCGACAGCAATTATTTCGAGCGCGGCTTTGTTCCTGGCCGGCTGCTCGACGAGCACGAATATTTCTGACGGCCAGTTAGCTGCTTTGGACACCAACGCGCTTTGTCATGCGCTCGCAAGCAGCAGAGACGAGCAATATCGAAGTCGAGTTACGGCGCTTCTGGTTCGGCGTGGTGCAACGACCGAGAAGTGCCTCCGGCTCATACAAACGGACAATGCCGTGGCGACTGGCATTGCAGTCGGAGGACTGGCCGTGGCCGCCGGTGCTGCAGCAAAGAACGGCGGCGGAGGCTATTACGTCCCACGACCGCAAGCCTACGGCGTGGCATGGGATCAGTTTTACGGCCCGAACTATAGCCTGATATGGAGGTGCCGGGACATGGCGACCGGTCAATTCGTCTACGACTACAATTGCGCCGGCATGCCGATGGTCGACAGCACCTGGCCCGGATGGTCGGCTTAAAGCAATGGACAGGTCGCGCTACGACAATCGCTCAGAGCAGTGGCGCAAGCGCACCGGCGCAAAGCGCTCCCGAACCTTGCGTTGGGCGAGCGTCCCGCGGCGCCTCATCTTCGTCACCGTGGCCGCAGCCGGCGCCTTGGCCGTGCTCACCGCGATGCGGCATAGCGACAGCTTGCAAGAGGTCAATCTGCAGAACCTTGTTGGCGCCAAGCCGGCGTCGATCACCGGCGTTGCGTCCCTCATCGATGGCGACACGATCGAAGTTCACGGGCAGCGGATCCGCTTCAACGGCATCGATGCGCCCGAGAACCGGCAATACTGCGACGACGCCAATGGCTTCGAATACCCGTGTGGCCGCCGCTCGGCCGAAGCGCTGGACGCGTTCCTGGCCGCCTCGAGGCCCGTCCAATGCACATTCATCAATTGGGATCGCTATCACCGCTTCGTCGGCGACTGCCGGCGCGCCGACGGCGCTAGCGTGGCGGCTTGGATGGTCGAGCACGGCCAGGCGCTGGACTGGCCCCGCTACAGCCACGGGGTCTACGCGCAGCAACAGGCGAAAGCGGAAACGGCGAAGGTCGGTCTATGGGGAGGCAAGTTCAAAGCTCCGTGGAACTGGCGCGCGTCGCACGCGGACGGCGCCGCGCCGGCCAGCCAGCCGCTCGGCATCATCAGCCGCAAGCTGGTCGCGCAGAGCGGCTACTCGTGCGAACCGCGGCGGACGTGCAAGCAGATCGGCTCGTGCGAAGAAGCTCAATGGTATCTGCAGAACTGCTCGTGGGGTGGCAAGCTGGATCGGGACGGGGACGGCGTGGCGTGCGAAACGCTGTGCTAGAAGAGGTAGGGGCAAAATGGACGACAAGTTTTACAATCGCGTGGGCGGGGAACGCATTTCCTCGCGCCAGGTTGACGAACTGATCGGTCTCGCGCGAGGCGTGGCGGCAGATGGAAGCATCAACAAGGCGGGAGTAGAGTTTCTCCAAAAATGGCTGGCGGCCAACGTCGAGATCAGCAACCAGCCGCTCATCCGAACCTTTTACCGCCGCATCAATGAGATCCTTGCAGATGGTGTGCTCGATTCTGATGAACACACTGAGCTCCTGGACACGCTGAATAGTTTCTCAAATCGTGATTTCGAACTCGGTGAGGTGCTTAAGCCGATGACCCTGCCACTCTGCGATCCGGCACCAACTTTGACGTTCCCCGGCCGTTTCTATTGCTTCACTGGCACATTCAATTACGGGCAGCGGAAGCACTGCGAACAGGCCATTGCCGATCGTGGGGGATCCTCTGCAGGGCTAACTCAGAAAACGAATGTCCTCGTCATTGGAGCCTACCGTTTGCTCCAGCGGCTTTCCGCCGCCTCTTAGCGATCTCCGCGCGCCGCTCCGGCGTCATGTTGGCGGCGCCCTTCTTCCCGCCCTTTGAACCAAGCTTCCTCGGCGGCGGCGCTCTTGCCGTCCGGCACGTGGTCAATTTCCTCGCCCGTCGCAATGCGCATGACGTGGACGGCGTTGCACATCGGCAGGACGCTTCTGGCCTTGAGGTCCGGTCGGCATCAGTTTCCCTCTGCTTCAATCTCGCGAGCAGTTCCTTAGAACTCTCGATAGTGCGCTCCGTCTCTCTAATTAGATAGCGCAGGCCGTCTATCTCGGCTTGGGATGCGCGAACCCACGCTTTTGCAGCCATCGGCATCCGGAATTTTGAGAGGGTCGCGCTCCACATGAATTGCGCTAAGCATATATGGAACCGGCACCGGGCGCGACAAGCGCCGGCCAAAATTTCAGACTGAGACACTACCTCACGGCAAAGGGCCTTGACTTCATCGCCGACGATGGCGGCTTAGGCGCGATATTGGGTGACGTAACTGTCCGGCTACATGGGGACGCCTTGCGCGATCTCCTGATTTCCAGGGTGCAGTCATCCGGGGAAGACGAAACTGTGAAGGCGAAGGTCGTAGCAAAGCTAAAGAGCTTCCTAGCGACGCGCTCGGGTCCCTAGCTACGAAGGCGCTCGATGCCAGTCTTGCCAGCCTGCCTGCGGTAGCCACTTGGATGCTGGCCCTGTTAGCCAAGTAGGTCCGCGATTCCACTCGTTATGTGGGATGGTTATGCGGGAAGACGGGAACGGAACGAACTGATCTGCTAACCCGTCGACTTTGCTGGCGAACCCGACAACATTCGAACTTGTGAGCTCTGCCTTCGGAAGGCGGCCCTCATGAAGTGGGTGCCCAAGCCGCGTTTCGGTGATGCTACAGGCTGCGGGGAAGGGTGGGCTAGGCAAGACGCACACGGAGTCGCCCACAGTGCCTCTTGGTCGTATATCGTTAGGAGCACCCAAATCAAAAACGGCGAGCGAGCCTTACGCCAGGGCCACCGCCGTTTTCAGCAATAAACTCGATGCCCGCTGCCTCCAGCGCGCTGCGGATTGCCCTTCGATTAGCTAAGGTCGTCGGCGGAATGCCGTCGTCGGACTCGGCACGTCTTACAGTCGCCACGCCCACGCTCGCCGCTTCGGCGAGATCTTTCGCGCTCCAACGGACCAACGCGCGCGCGGCCCGCATTTGTGCGCCGGTGATATCTTTTAGATCATGTGATTGCAAAGTGATCTCGGATAGGTTAAAGGTATGGATAAACTTGCCGCTTCGGCCGCTTGCAAAGACGTAAGTCCTCGCAGCTATCGGCCGTGCGCGACTATGGCCGGGCGACATGCTCTTGCACGCACCCAGCCCAACCACAGCCAAGCTGTTGGGAGCTCGGATCATGGCTGATTCCGACAATACCACGACTTTGTCCTTCGTCACGCGCAAGACGGGGACGGTTCAGTCGGCGAATGCGATCGATGAATCGCCAGCAGAAAGGGAAATCCGGACTGAGTCCGACCTATCAGTCGGTGCTGGCGTGTCGGCAGCGAAGCAGCCCGCTGTTCTCGCCGCAACCTGCAACGAGCCAGAATTGCAACCGGCAGCCCTGCGCGATCCCGCACTTCTGCTGGCGAGCGATTGGCAAATGGCTCGGTACACCTCCATGCTGTTATGCCGCGTGCAGCAGCGGTTGGAGAGCCAAATCATGGTCAATCCCGGAATTCAGGTATTGGCCGCAGATTCACTGACGGGAGTTCAACGAAAAGCGGCGCGCACTCTCGGCGGTCCACGGGACTATGCAGTTGCGCGGGAGGCCGAGGTCTTTGCGATGACCGAAGCTCTGAAGCTTCAGGATTCAATCCCCGAAGTCGCGGCTACATCGCTCGTCGGCGTCATCGCCAAGTTGGAAATGATCGTGGGTGCCGATCGGGATATTGGTGACCCTACCGACTTCCCGTGGCCGCACATAGCTTCCGTGCTGCGTGACTTAAAGGCGATCGCGGGAGACTTGCCGGCTGGTCGCCGGAGCCGCGGACGGACGCGGAGCGACGTTGCCAGGCATTGGGAGTCCGCCGTCGAGCTGGTCGCAGCGCTGAAAGAGGAAGGCGAGGCCGAATACCGTGGCGATGTAACTGTCTTCTGACACGCCCCCTTACCACTTGTCGCCTGGAGCCGGACCTTTACGATTGAGACGAAACCGCACGGCGCAAGTCATTGCACGCTGTGACCCCACGACATGAATTCGTGCTTTTCTTCGCCGTCCGGAGGACTCTGATGGTGGGCGATCCACTTGGGAGAGCGACCGGCATGTCGGAGGAAACCAGCACCGGGCCGCAGGCTTTGCTTCCGGCGAACGACAACGGCGCCCTCGCCAGCCGCGAGGATCGCCCCGAAAACATTGCGGCGGCCAAGCTGGACCGGGTGGTGCTGGATGTCGCTCGGCTGATCGCCCGGCGGCTGGCGCGGGAGGCCTTCGAGGTGAAGCTGGCGGCTAACGACAATCGGCCGGACGGTCGAAAGGGAGAGGGCAGGGGGCCGGATGGCAAACCCCTTGGGAACAGGAGAGAGGATCAGCCGCCATGACCCGTGTCGCACTCTATGCCCGCTATTCTTCCGACAGCCAGCGGGACGCCTCCATCGAGGATCAGTTGAGGCTGTGCCACGAGCAGGCGGCGCGCGAAGGTTGGAGCGTGGCGGGTACTTATGAGGATGCGGCGATCTCCGGCGCCACTACAGTGCTACGCCCGGGCATCCAGCAGCTAGTACGCGATGCTCAGCGCGGCCGCTTCGAAGTGGTACTGGCCGAGGCGCTCGATCGCATCAGCCGCGACCAGGCCGATGTCGCCAGTCTCTTCAAGCATCTCAAATTCGCCGGCGTCGCCATCGTCACCTTGGCCGAGGGCGAGATCAGCGAGTTGCATGTCGGCCTCAAAGGCACGATGAATGCATTGTTCCTCAAGGACCTTGCTCTCAAGACCCATCGTGGCCTGCGGGGGAGGGTGGAGAAGGGCAAAGCCGGAGGCGGGCTGTGCTACGGCTACCGGGTGGTCAAGAAACTGGATGGAGCAGGCGAACCCGTCCGTGGCGATCGCGAGATCGTGCCGCAGGAAGCGACCATTGTGCGCCGCATCTTCCGCGAGTTCGCCGCCGGCAAGAGCCCGAAGGCGATCGCCGTCGACCTCAACAAGGAAGGCGTTCCTGGTCCGCTCGGCCGGCACTGGGGCGACACCAGCGTGCGCGGGCATGTGATCCGGGGAACCGGCATCATCAACAACGAACTCTATACCGGCGTGCTGGTCTGGAACCGCCTGCATTTCGTCAAGGACCCTGCCACCGGCAAGCGAGTCTCACGGGCCAATCCGCCGATTAAGTGGATTCGCACCGAGGTGCCGCATCTCAGGATCGTCGAGGATGAATTGTGGCAGGCCGTGAAGGAGAGACAGAAATCCATCGCCAGCCAGTTCGAGGCGGTGGCGATCGCCACGCGCAAAGCCCGGGCGAGAAAGCTGCACACCATGAAGCGGCCGGTCTCCCTCCTTTCCGGCTTGCTCACCTGCGGCTGTTGCGGAGGGCGCTACGGCCTGTTCACACGCGATCGCTATGCCTGTCTCAACCACCAGCGCCGCGGCATCTGCAACAATGGCCGCACTATCACGCGCGAGAAGATCGAGCAGCGCGTTCTCGCAGGCCTGAAGGAAAGGCTTGTCTCGGCAGATGCTGTGGCCGAAGCGATCAGAGCCTATGCGCAGGAGACTAACCGTCTCAACCAAGAGCGTCGCGCGCAAGGCGAACAGGACCGTAAGGCGCTCGACAGAACCGAGCGCGCCATCGCGGGCATCATGGCCGCGATCGAGGATGGCCTTTACCAACCTTCGATGAAGGCGAGAATGGAAGACCTGGAGAGACAGAAGGCGGAGATCACCGCGCGTCTGGCGTTGGCGCCCACTGACGTGCCTGACCTGCATCCCAATATCGCCACTCTCTACCGCAAGCGGGTCGAGCAACTCACACAAGCACTCGCCGATCACGAGGACGGACGTCCAGCCGCCGATGCGGTGCGCTCGCTAATCGGAAAGATCGTGCTCACGCCAGGCGACAAGCGCGGCGTGGTCCATGCCGAGTTACGCGGCGAGCTGTTCGGCATCCTCGAACTCGCCAAACCCGAAGAAAATCAATCCTCCGACAATGTTATGACAAAAGAGGTTGCGGGTCCCCGCAACCAAACAAAAACGGCCCGCTCCTCGCGGGCCGTTTGCGTTTGTGCGCTTCTCTTCGCAATCCAATCGGCGAGTGCCGCAGGCGATGCCATGCAATTTCCAGCTTGCGCTGCTGCCGGCTTGTGTTTCAGCTTGCTGCCTTCCCCAAAGCCAATGCGGGGCTAAACGACGGAGACAAAGATGCGGCAAGCGCTGATCGTGTGGGGCGGCTGGGAAGGGCATGAACCCGAAGCCGGCGCGCGCGCCGTCAAGGCGATGCTCGAGGAAGAAGGCTTTGCCGTGCGCGTCGAAAACACGACGGCAGCTTTTGCCGATCCGGCGATCGCCGATCTCAGCCTGATCGTGCCGATCTATACCATGTCCAAGCTTACCAAGGCCGAAGAGGCGAACCTGACCGAGGCGGTCGAAAACGGCGTCGGCCTCGGCGGCTATCATGGCGGCATGGGCGACGCTTTTCGCGAATCAACGAACTACCAGTTCATGTGCGGCGGCCAGTGGGTCGCGCATCCCGGCAACATCATCGACTATCGCGTGAACGTGGCGCGGCGCGACGACCCGATCATGCAAGGCATCGAGGATTTCGCCTACCGCTCCGAACAGTATTACATGCATGTCGATCCATCCAACGAGGTGCTGGCGACCACCACTTTTTCCGGCGACCACGCGCCGTGGATCGACGGCGTCGTCATGCCGGTGGTGTGGAAGCGCCGGCACGGCAAGGGGCGCGTGTTTTATTCCTCGCTCGGTCACGTGGCCTCGGAGTTCGAGGTCCCGCAGATGCGCACCATCCTGCGCCGAGGGCTGGCGTGGGCGGCGCGCTGAGCGACCGGCTGGAGGTCGGCTAAACACTTTCGAGATAGGTCTCGATCTCGAAGTCGCTGACGTTGAGCGCGAAAGTGTTCAGCTCCTGGCGCTTGCAGGCGACGAAGGCGTCGCGCAGCACGTCCGGGAAGATTTCGGCGACACGCTGGCCCGCCTCGAAGGCGGCGATCGCCGAGGCCCAATCCGGCGGCAGTTTGGCGAGCGTCAGCCCCTGGCCTTCGCCGCCGGTCGGCTCACCGGGCGAGAGCTGGCGCTCGATACCGATCAAGGCCGCGCCGAGAATCGCCGCCAGCACCAGATAGGGATTGGCGTCGGCGCCGGAGACGCGGTGCTCGATGCGGCGTGCGGCCGACGGGCCACCCGGAATGCGAATCGCCACCATGCGGTTTTCATAACCCCAGGCGACGGCCGTCGGCGCATAGGATCGCGGCCGCAGCCGGCGGTAGGAATTGAAATGCGGCGCGAACACCAGCGTGCTCTGGGCCATCGCGGCAAGCAGGCCGCCAACTGCGTGGCGCATGGCGTCGGAACCCTGATCCGAGCCGTCGTCGAAGATGTTGCGGCCTTGCCTGTCGAGGACGCTGAAATGGACATGGAAACCGTTGCCGGCGCGCTCGCCATAGGGCTTGGCCATGAAACAGGCGGCGAAGCCATGCTTGCGGGCGATGCCCTTGACGGTGCGCTTGAAGAGCACAGCGTCGTCCGCGGCGCGCAGGGCGTCGGGCACATGGTTGAGATTGATCTCGAACTGGCCGACGCCGTTCTCGGCGATCGCGGTGTCGACCGGAATGTCCTGCATACGGCAGGCTTCGTAGATATCGTGGATGAAGGCTTCGAAATCGTCGACCTCGTCGATCGAAAGCGCCGCGTCGGAATCGAGGCGTCGCCCGGTTACCGGCGAGACCGGTCCGACAGGCCGCTGCGACGTCGGGTCGACAAGGTAGAATTCGAGCTCGGTCGCGGTGACGGGCGTCAGTCCTAGCGCGGCATAGCGGTCGAGGATGCGGGCCAGCGCGCGGCGCGGATCGCCAAGGTAGGGCGCGCCGCTGTCGTCCGCCAACCAGACCGGCAACAGCGCCGTCGGGTGCGCCGTCCAGTTGACCGGCAATATGCCGCGCCCCGTCCAATGGCAAAGGCCGTCGGCGTCGCCGGTCGAGAACACCTGGGCGTTGCCTTCGATGTCCTCGCCCCATATGTCGAGCCCGATGGCCGAGTAGGGCATGCGCAGCTTGCCTTCGAGCGCCTTGCGCGCCTGCTCGACCGGAATGCGCTTGCCGCGCATGATTCCGTTCAGGTCGCACACCGCCGCCCGCAGGCTCTGGATGTCCTTCCTGCTGTCCAGCCACTTCAAAACGTCTGCAATCGCATCGCTCAATTTTCAGCCCCTGTTTTTCTGGGTGCTGTAGCCCTGTCGGCTACGATATCCAATTTTCGGCTTGTGAGTTCGTGAAGGCCAACGCGGCTGATGCCGAGCGATTTTCCTTCATTTTTTCAAGTCACTAGCCAGGATATCGGGAGGCATTTCAGGTCCACATTGTGCGATCTGCGATCGCAACATAGCGGCCCAATCGGCGAAAGCCAAGCCGGATTCGGAGGCCCGCTTGCTGCGGCTTGTCAGTGGCGCAGCTCCGGAAATTTAACTTGGCCAAGGATGTGGGCCGCGCCGTCGGCGATATCGCGCACGATCGCGGCCCGCGCCCTCTCGCCGTCGCCGGCCTCGATCGCCGCCACGACCTCCTCGTGGTAGTCGATGCCGAGAATGCCGGCCAGGTCATCCTCGAAACCGATGTGCAGGTTGCGCAGGAATGGGCCGACCTGCATCCAGACCGTCTCGATCAGAAAGATCATCTGCTCGTTGCCGCAATGGCGGTAGATCGAGAATTTGAAGTCGTAGTTCTTGCGCAGATAGTTTTCGATCCCGCCGCTGCGGGCGGCTTCGGTAAGTTCGGCGCAGTGGCGCCGGATCGCGCGCAGATTGTTGCCGTTGATGAGTTTTGTCGCGAGCTCGGTGGCCGTGCCTTCCAGGATCGTGCGCACGGCGGTCAGTTGCTGGAAGCGGTCGGCGGAAATAAGCGGCACCTCGACGCTGCCGTTCGGCATCGGACTCAGCGCCCTCAGCGCCTGCAACCGCATGAAGGCGCTGCGCACCGGCATGTCGCTGGTGCCGAGCTCCTTGGCGAGCTTGCGCGAGGTCAGCTTCTGGCCAGGCCGGAGCTGGCCCGACATCAGCGCCCGCACCAGTTCCAGATAGACTTTTTCATGCAGCGGAACGGTATCGACAGCGGTCAGTCCGAATTGCGATTTGTCGGCCATTGGCGATGCGCTGCTTGATCGGTCCTGAAACTTGTTTCGTCACGATCCGACGCGGGAATAGCTGGCCGCCGCCGGGATACCTGGCCGGTCGTTCGGCCGCACGATAGACGCTCAACGCGAACCGCCGCAAGGGCGGCCGGCGTGCTATCCAATCCGAGCGTCGATGATCTCGACGAAGCGCGCGAACAGGCCGGCCTGCGATTTGATCTTCAGCTTGCGGTAGATGTTGCGGCGGTGGACCTTGACGGTCCCCGGCACGATGCGCAGCGCCCTGGCGATTGATTCCGTGGAGTGGCCCTGAAGCACCAGGTCGACGACCTGCTTTTCGCGCGAGGTCAAGGACAGGCTCTTCCAGATATGCGCCCGGTCGAGTTCGTTGGTCATCGGGAAGGTTTCGCCGGAGGGTTGGGCCGCCACCTCATCGGCAGGCAGTGACGGCCAGCGCTGCTTGCAGAAACCGATCACCGCCGGCGCCATGTCGCGCAGCAGCCTGGCATCCGCCGTTCCGAACGGGCCGGTGGCGCGCAGCCGCATCAGCGACAGCACCAGCGCGTCCTTGCCGGCTAGCGGCACGAAGAAGCCGACCTCCTCGGCAAGTTTGGTCTGGCTGTAATAGGAGCGGTAATATTCGCTGGCATAGAAGCGGTCCGGCGCGAGCTCGCGCATGCGCCAGAAACCCTCCTTGCGCTCGACCGCGGCGTGGTGGAACGGGTCGAGCAGATAGGGCCCGTCCTGATAGAGCGCGACGAAGATGTGGCTCTCCGCCGGAGAGAACGTTTCGAACAGGAGCGGCGGCCTCGCGGCACCCCGATAGCCGAAGATCACGCAGTGATCGAAGCGGACATGTCCGCTGAGCCAGCCGATGATCGCCCTGCCGAAATGATCGCCGCTGGTCTCGCGCGACGCGGCGATCACGGCGGCCAAGGCGTTGTAGTCGTCACTGCGGGAAGCAGCCAATCCATACCCCTCTAAACGATAAAATCGGCTAAATATACCACCTGCGAGGTATATACCAGGTGCATTGCCTCTGCTAGCGTCAAGGCATTGCCTCACGCTGTCGCTGGAGCCTTGGCTTGACTGCAGTGCCCGATATCGAATTTCGCGCGGTCACCAAGCGCTACGGCGCCGTCACCGCGGTCAGCGGTATCGATCTTGCCATCCCGCCTTCGGCCTTCGTCGCGCTGCTCGGGCCTTCCGGTTGCGGCAAGACGACCTGCCTGCGCATGATCGGCGGCTTCGAGCAGCCGAGCGAGGGCCAGGTGCTGATCCGCGGCCGCGACATGGCCGGTACGCCGCCCTACCGGCGGCCGGTCAACATGGTGTTCCAGCAATATGCGCTATTTCCGCATCTCGATGTCGAGGAGAACATCTCCTACGGGTTGCGTCAGGCAAGGCCGCGCCTGTCGTCGCGCGAGATCACCTTAAGGGCAGGCGAAGCGCTTTCGATGGTGCAGCTCGCCGGCTACGGGCGCCGCAAGATCCACGAGCTTTCCGGCGGCCAGCAGCAGCGCGTGGCGCTCGCCCGCGCGCTGGTCAACAAGCCGGCGGTGCTGCTGCTCGACGAGCCGCTGGCGGCGCTCGACAAGAAGCTGCGCACCGACATGCAGATCGAGCTGCAGAACCTGCAGCGCGAGATCGGCATCACCTTCGTGCTGGTCACCCACGACCAGGAGGAAGCACTGTCGATGAGCGACTTCGTCTGCGTCATGAATGGCGGCCGCGTGGTCCAGCTCGGGCAGCCAAGCGAGATCTATGACGAGCCGGCCGACCTGTTCGTGGCCGACTTCGTCGGCAAGACCAATCTTCTCAGCGGCAAGGTGGCCGGGCTCTCGGGTGACCTCGTCGATGTCGCGCTCGCCGATGGCACGGTGATTTCGGCGCGCAAGCGGGTGCCGCTCAGCCGCGGCGAAGCCGTCTCCGTCAGCCTGCGGCCGGAATCGCTCAGCCTTTCGGCGCCTGGGGGCGGTGCCTTGAAAGGCATCGTGCGCAATCGGATCTTCCTGGGCTCGACAGCCGAATACGCCATCGAAGTCCAGGGCATCGGATCGCTGCTCGCCAAGGCCGATCACGTGATCGGCCAAGGCAATCTGTTCAAGCCGGGCGAACCCGTCGCCATCGGCTTTGCCGCCGGAGCGCCGCTGGCGTTTCCGCACGCCAACAATAACGGGACAAACCAGAGGGAAGACCAACATGCCGAAATCCTATCGTGACGGACTGCCGATAAGCCCCGATAAATTCGTCGACCAGTTGATGCGTTTGAAGCGCGGCTCGATCAGCCGGCGCGACTTCCTCGGCCTCACCGGGCTAGGTGTCGCCACCGCCGTGATGGCGCGTGAGCTCGGTATCATGCCGACACCCGCCTTCGCCGCCGAGAACCTCGGCGACCGCATGTCGATCGCCACCTGGCCGAACTACCACGACCCGCAGACCTTCGAGAACTTCAAGGCGGAGACCGGCGTCGCCGTCGAGGTCAATGTCTTCGGCTCGAACGAGGAGATGCTGGCCAAGCTGCAGGCCGGCGGCTCGGGCTGGAGCCTGTTTGTGCCCACCAACTACACCATCTCGACCTACAAGAAGCTCGGCATCATCGAGGCCCTCGACATGGCCAAGCTCGGCAATTTCGACGGCAAGTCGGAAGATGCGCGCTTTACGGCGGAAGGCACGATCGACGGCACGATCTACGCCGTGCCGAAGAACTGGGGCACGACCGGCTTCGCGGTCAACACCAAGAAGCTCGCCAAGCCGATGTCGAGTTGGAAGGAGTTCTGGGACACGGCCATGGCGGAAGGCGATGGCCGCGCCATGGTGCATGACTATCAGCTCACCACGATCGGCAATGCGCTGAAATATTACGGCTATTCGTTCAACTCGCTGAAACAGGACGAGCTGGCGAAGGCCGAGGAACTGCTGCTGAAGGTCAAGCCGCATCTGTTCGCGGTGTCGAGCGACTACCAGCCGGGAATGCGCGCCGGCGATGCCTGGATGACCATGTGCTGGACCAATGACGGGGCGCAGCTCCATCGCGATATTCCCGAGATCGCCTATGTGCTGGGCAAGGAGGGCGGCGAGATCTGGACCGACTTCTACGCCATCCCGAAGGACGCGCCGAACAAGCCGGCCGGCTATGCGCTGCTCAACTACCTGATGAACCCGAAGGTGGCGGTGAAGGAGCATCTGGCCAATGGCGCCCCCTCGACCGACGCGCGCGTCAACGCGCTGCTGCCAAAGGAAGTGCTCGACAACCCGATCCTCTATCCGGCGGCCGACCTGTTGAAACCGCTCGAATTCGGCGCCGCCGCGACGCTCACCGATCCGGGCCGCGCCGAGCTGATGGCGCGCTTCAAGTCGGCTTGAGCGGGACCGGCAACAAACCAGAACCAGACAATGCGACCGGCGGACGAAAGTCCGCCGGCTCCCAACCGGCTTTCCCGATGCGCCGCAGTCTCTTTCGCAAAAACCTCGTGACGGCGCTGCTGCTCGCCCCGGCGACGCTGTGGCTGGTCGTATTCCTGGTGTTGCCCTTCGTCGCCATCGCCATCTTCAGTGTCGGCGAGCGGGCGCCGGAGGGCGGCTACCAGGCCGCGCTGACCTTGGCGCAATACGCCAACCTGCCGGCACGGGCGACGGCCTTCTGGAACACGATGGTGCTGGCGCCGGCCGGCGCGCTTGCCTGCCTGCTCG
This sequence comes from Mesorhizobium sp. CA5, assembly GCF_020165105.1. NCBI lineage: Bacteria > Pseudomonadati > Pseudomonadota > Alphaproteobacteria > Hyphomicrobiales > Phyllobacteriaceae > Mesorhizobium > Mesorhizobium sp. CA5. The sequence continues at coordinate 49,436 of NZ_JAIUHJ010000012.1, forward strand.
TCGCCTATCCGGTCGCCTATTATCTGGCGCTGCGCGCGCCGCAGCGCTGGCGGCTGATCCTGCTTGCGCTGATCGTCATCCCGTTCTGGACCAGCCTTCTGATGCGCACCTATGCCTGGATGTATATCCTTGGCGGGCGCGGCATCCCGGCTTTGCTCGCCTATGTCGGCATCGAGGATCTGAGGCTGATCAACACGCCGGGCGCGGTGCTGCTCGGCATCGTCTACGGCTACCTGCCGCTGATGATCCTGCCCATCTATGTCAGCCTGGAGCGGCTCGACCGGCGCCTGCTGGAGGCCTCCGCTGACCTTGGCGCGACACCGCTGTCGACTTTCCTCGGCGTGACGCTCCGGCTATCGCTGCCCGGCGTGATGACCGGCTTCTCGCTGGTGATGATCCTGCTGCTAGGCGAATATCTGATTCCGACGCTGCTCGGCGGCGGCAAGGTGTTCTTCATCGGCAACGCGCTGGTCGATCTCTTCCTGCAATCACGCAACTGGCCGTTCGGATCGGCCATCGCCATCACGCTTGTGCTGGTCTCGGTGGTGGTGCTGACCGTCGCCAACCGCATCTCGAGCCGGCTCTCGGGCGCACGCCGGGTGGACCTGATCTGATGCGCGCCTTCGTCGTCGCTGTCTTTGCCTTCCTCTATTTGCCGATCGCGCTGGTCGTGCTGTTCTCCTTCAATGCCGGCCACCATGCCAGCGAGTTCACCGGCATTTCCGTGCAATGGTACGGCAAGGCGCTGTCCAATCCCTTCCTGGTCGAGGCGCTGAAGAACAGCCTGTTCATCGCCACGACAAGCGCGCTGCTCGCGGCCTTATGCGGCACCGCCGCGGCGCTCGGGCTGCAGCGCGTCGGCGCGCGGACAAGGGCTCTGTTCGACGCGCTGCTGGGCGCGGCGATCGTCGTCCCGGGCGTCGTCATCGGCATCTCGACGCTAGTGGCGCTGGTGCAGCTTTTCGCTATCGTCAATCCGTTCCTCGCTTCGCTCTGGCCGACCGACCAGCCGCCGCGGCTTTCGCTGGGCTACGGCTCGATCATCGCCGCGCATGGCCTGTTTTCGATGGCGCTGGTGACGATGATCGTCGGAACGCGGCTGAGCAGCCTAGACCGCAATCTGGTCGAGGCTTCGAGCGATCTCTACGCCACGCCATTGACGACGTTCCGCTCAATCGTGCTGCCGCAGATCATGCCGGCGGTGATTGCGGGTTTCCTGCTCGCCTTCACCTTCTCCTTCGACGACTTCATCATCGCCTTCTTCGTCGCCGGCGCTCAGACGACGCTGCCGATCTATGTCTTCGCCTCGATCCGGCGCGGCGTGACGCCTGAGATCAACGCCATCGCGACGATCGTGCTCTGCGCGTCGGTCCTGCTCGTGCTGCTGGCGCAATGGCAGCTCGGCCGACGAAAGCCATCGCCTCGAGAGACCAATCCATGATCTTGAAAGACCGTATCGCCATTGTCACCGGAGCCGGATCTGGCATCGGGCGCGCCGGCGCGATGATCATGGCGCGGGAAGGGGCAGTCGTGGTGATCGCGGACCGCGACCCGGCGGCCGGCGAAGCCACCGCTTCGGACATTCGCGAAACCGGCGGCCGCGCCGAGGCCGTCGCCACCGATGTCGGCAATGATGCAGCCGTCGAGGGCCTCATCGAGGGAACGCTCGGCCGGCATGGCCGGATCGATATTCTGCACAGCCATGCCGGCATCCAGGTGGGCGGCACGCTGACGGAAGTGGGCACCGACGGCATGGACGCTTCGTGGCGCATCAATGTGCGGGCGCAATTCCTGGCGGCCAAAACCGTCATGCCGGCGATGATCGCGCAAGGCGGCGGCGTCATCCTCAACACGGCGTCCAATTCCGGCGTGTTCTACGACCGCGAGATGATCGCCTATGCCACCTCCAAACACGCCGTCGTGGCGATGACCCGGCAGATGTCGCTCGATTATGCCAAGCACAATGTGCGCATCAATGCACTCTGCCCGGGCTGGGTCGACACGCCGTTCAACGAGCCGTTCATCGCGCAGATGGGCGGGCGCGACGCGATCGAAAATTATGTCCGCACCAAGATCCCGATGGGGCGCTGGGCGAGCGCGGAGGAGATCGCGGAGGCCATTCTGTTCCTCGTCTCCGATCGTTCGTCCTTCATGACCGGACAGGCGCTGGTGGTCGATGGCGGCGAGAGTATCGGCTGAGGAGCGCTTGGCAAACCCCCTACCGGTCGTTGGGATTTCCGAATGCCGGATCGCGGCGCCGCGAGTAGGTGTCGATGCGCGGCAGATCGTCGGCGAATTCCAGCCAGGGCAGCCGAAGGCGCCAATAGGCATGCGCATGCGGCTTGAACCGCTCCGGATGATCGAAGAAGCCGATCGTGACATAGAGTTCGTCGCTCAGCCCTTCGTCGCGATACGTGATCGAGGTGCCGCATTTGTCGCAGAAGGTGCGAACGACACCTTTCGTTCTCGAGAAGCTCCGGGGTTGCCCGCGCGTGAAGCGGAACTGGTCCGGCCGGTAACCGACCCAGATGGTCAGAGGGCTGCCAATCGCGCGGCGGCAGTCATCGTCATGATCGAAGCAGATCCAGAACGGATCGCCCTGCATCTCGGCGGCAATCGCTCCGCAAAAACATGCGCCGGTATCGCTCCTGCTTTCCATCTGATCGCTCCTGGTTGTTTCGGAATCGTTCGCCCGGCGGCGCATATGGGAACAGCACAAGCAGTTAACCGGTTCCCTCGCCCGTTTGGCCCAACAACGGGCAGCGGTTTGACGGGCGGGCTTGCGCGGCGGGCAACGATCGGCCAAACCATGCCAGGTTCTCGACAAGGCTTGTCATGCGAGCGGTAGAAAGGCTTTCCCCCACCCGGCCGTTTCCAGTTGCAGCCGCAATGGTGTGCGCTTTGGCGGAGCGCCGCTGATCATGCGCTGCTGCCGCCACGAGAACCTGCAGCGCGCGGAGGAGACCAAGGTCGGCTCGCATGTCGTTCGCGACGGCTGGACCGAAGGGGTGCAGGGCGCGCTGACCCGGCCTTCGGCCGGTCAACAGGCGGGCGCCCGTCCTCGGATAACGCAGCTTAGATAACGCCCCTACCGGAACGGACATGCCCGCCGAAGCGATCTCTCCTTCGTATGGACATGACCAATGCCTGACAATCTGAACACCTCATTTCCCGGCGCGGACACGCAAAGCTGGCTGAAAACGCATGCGATCAACGAAGTCGAGTGCTTCGTGCCGGACGTCAACGGCGTGCTGCGCGGCAAGACCTTGCCGGTCGCCAAATTTCTGAAGTCGCTCGACGACCGCGCGCTCTATCTGCCGAGCAGCGCCTTCCTGGTCGCCATCGACGGCCGCTATTCCGGCTCCATCGACGAAGGCTTCGCCTACCAGGATCCGGACATGCGCATGGTGCCGGACGTTTCGAGCCTGTGCCTTGCGCCCGGCAGCGCCGGCAAAGCCTATGTTTTCGCCGACACGTTCCACATGGACGACCGGCCGTGGATGGCTTCGCCGCGCCATGTGCTGAAAGCCGTGCTTGACCTTTATGAGCAGCGCGGCTGGCGTGCGGTGATGGCGCCGGAGCTCGAGTTTTATCTGACGGCGCTCAACCCCAACCCCGATCAGCCTTTGACCGCACCGGTTGGGCGCAACGGCCGGCCGGAAAGCGTGCAGCATCCTTACGACATGCAGGCGATGGAGGAATTCGAAACGGTGACGCGGCAGCTCTATGAGCATGCCGCCATCACCGGCTTGCCGGTGGAGACGCTGATCCACGAATCCGGCACGGCGCAGCTCGAGATCAATCTGCTGCATGGCGATCCGCTGACGCTTGCCGACCAGGTGCTGTTATTCAAGCGCCTGGCGCGGCAGATCGCGCAGGCGAACGGCATGCACGCCACCTTCATGGCCAAGCCGATCGCCGCGCAGGCGGGCAGCGCAATGCATCTGCACATGTCGATCGTCGACAGGAAGGGCGAGCCTTTGTTTGCCGGCGGAGACGGCGAGGACAGCGAGATGTTCGTGCACTTCATCGGCGGCCTGCAGAAATATATCCCTGAAATCATGCCGCTGTTCGCGCCGCATGCGAATTCCTACCGGCGCATCCGGCCCGGCCACAGCGCGCCGGCCAATATCGAATGGTCGCACGACAACCGCTCCTGCGGCCTGCGCGTGCCGCTGGGCGGCCGCGCCGCGCGCCGCATCGAGAACCGGCTGCCGGGAGCGGACGCCAACCCCTATCTCGCCATGGCCGGCTCGCTGATCGCCGGCTATCTCGGCATAGAGGAAAAGCTTGCGCGCTCGGAGGAGGCCTTCGGCAACGCCTATAAGAGCAAGAGCACACTGCCGAAGACGATGGAGGAAGCGCTGGATCGTTTCGCCGCCTGCGAGCCCGTGCGGGCGCTGCTCGGCGAGGATTTCTGCCAGACCTATCTGCGCGTGAAGAGCGTCGAGCTCGACCTGTTCCAGAGCGTCGTGACGTCCTGGGAACGCGACCATCTGCTGCTCAAGGTGTGACAATGGCTTCGCGTTCAACAGGTTTCAATTCCGGTCTCGACATCGACAAGTCCTATTATGTCGCCACCGCCAATCCGGCGCCCGAGCATCCGGCGCTTGCCGGCGATGTCGAGGCCGATCTGGTGGTGGTTGGCGGCGGCTGCACGGGTCTGTCTGCGGCGCTGCATGCGGCCGAGCGTGGTCTTGACGTGGTGCTGCTCGAAGGCGGCAAGATCGGCTGGGGCGCCTCTGGCCGCAATGGCGGCCAGATGATCCCAGGCCTGCGCAAGGGCGCAAGGGGCCTGGTCAAAAGCTTTGGGCCGGAACGGGCGAAGGCGCTGTTCGATCTGGCCTTCGAGGCGCGCGGGCTGGTGCTCGACATCATCGAGCGCCACGGCATCGAATGCGACTTGCGCCAGACCGGCCATCTGGTCGGCGCGGTGAGCGCTTCGGATGTGCGCGATTTTGAAGAAGAGGCCGAATGCCTCGCCAAGGTCATGAATTTCACCGATGTCGAGATCCTGTCGGCGGCTGAGGCGCGGCAGATGGTCGACACACCCTATCAGGGCGCAGTGTTCGAGCGGCTCGGCGGCCACATGCATCCGCTCAACTACACGCTGGGGCTTGCCCGCGCCGCTACCGCCGCCGGCGTCGTCATTCATGAGAATTCGGTCGCGGTGCGGCTGGAGCGCGAACCTTCCATCCGGGTGTTCACCGACAAGGGCTCGGTCCGCGCCAGGCATGTGGTGCTGGCCGGCGATGCGCTGCTTAAGGGATTGGAGCCGCGCGTCAACAGCCGCATCATGCCGGTCGGCAACTATATCGTCGCCACCGAGCCGTTGGGCGAGCGCCATGTCATCCCGGCCGATGTCGCCGTCTCGGACACGCTGTTCGTCGTCAACTACTACCGCATGTCGGCGGATGGACGCCTGCTGTTCGGCGGCGGCGAGCGCTACACGCCGTCGCCGCCGGCCGACATCGGCGGCTTCGTGCGGCCGCATATGGAAAAGACCTTTCCGCAGTTGCGTGGCTGCCGGATCGACCATGCTTGGGGCGGACTGGTATCGGTGACGACATCGCGCCTGCCGCATGTCGGGCATTACGGCGAGGTCTATTTCGCGCATGGCTATTCCGGCAAGGGCGTCATCCTGTCGACGCTGTCGGGAAAGCTCTTGGCGGAAGCGATCATGGGCGATGCCTCGCGGCTTGACCTGTTCTCGGCGCTGACGCCGCTGCCGTTCCCAGGCGGCACGGCGCTGCGCGGCCCGCTCTATGTGCTCGGCATGCTGTGGTATGCGATGCGCGATCGCTTAAGGCATTAAGGGTCTATCGATATTCAGGTGAGGCCGGCTGCAGCAGATCCTAGGCTGGCTTTCCTGTACCCGGCGTGGCTAATGTCTTGGCGCCGGGGACGAGTCCCCCGGCGTTCGCCACTTAATCGAAGGCAGCTCACAGGTCGCAGCAAGGGGCAGATCTATGAATATTGAGGCGGGCCGGCTGACCAAGAAGGAGCGCCACGAGCTGATCCTGTCGGAGGTGCGGCGCTCGGCATCGATCCGCATCTCGAAACTTGCGCGCCGCATCGGCGTCGCCGGCGAGACCATCCGCCGCGACTTGATCGAGCTTGGCGATGCGGGGCTCATCAACCGCACCTATGGCGGCGCCACCATTTCACTGGTGACGTCGGAACCAGTGATCGCCGAACGCGGCCTCACAATGGTCGAGGAGCGGGCCCGTGTCGGACGAGGTGCGGCCGGACTGATCGAGAAAGGCAGTATCGTGATGATCGACGGCGGATCGACCACCTATGAAGTCGCGCGCAGCCTTTCGCAACACGGCCGGGACCTGACGATCATCACCAACTCCGTCGGCGTCGCCTCGGTGGCCGGCGCCAATCCGGGCTTCCGCGTCATCCTTTGCCCCGGCACCTATGACAGCCGCGAGGCGGCCGTACTTGGCGAGGACACAGTGGAATTCGTGCGCCGCTACAATGCCGACGTCGCCATCATCGGCGCCTCGGCGCTGAATGCCGAAGGGCCGAGCGACATGATCTCGGGCGCTGCGGCGGTGAAGCGCGCGATGATGGCACGGTCGCTGTCGACCATGCTGGTCGTGACCAACGACAAGTTCGGCCGCAGCGGCCTCGAACGCGTCTGCGCGCTAAGCGAGATTTCCGATGTCGTCACCGACAGCGAGCCGGCGGCCGAGATGCGCGCGGCGATCGACGAGGCAGGCGGCGAGCTGCACGTGTTTGCCGAGAGCTGAACAGGTTAAGCGTCGCGGTTTGTCAGCGCGATATGGCAGCAGCCGGAGCCATGACCCGGCGTCCAGGTGACATTGGAGAAGCGCACGCCGGTTGCCTCGAACAGACCGCGGTCGAAGGCGCCGGCGATGCGGCAGAGCGTGGCGAGTTTCTCCTCGCCGACGCCGGCCTCGATCCAGGCATCCTTCAGCGGGCAGCGCTTCACCTTGAAGGCGATGTGGCCAGGCCCGCGCTCGACATCGGTCGGATACATGCGCCCGCCATCCGGACTGACCGCCAGAAAGGCGTCGCCGATCGCCGGCGCATCATTGGGGCCGAAATCGGCGAAAGCCGCTGCCGCGACTTCCCGGCCGCGCTTCTCGATGCTGCGGATCATTAACGCCTCGGCTTTCTCGGCGCCAAGCTCGGCGGTCAGCTCGTCGAGGAAGAGGCGGTAGAGATCGGCGCGGTTGCGGAAGGCGGAGTCGAGCTCGCGCGACAGTTTTTCGGCTCTGGCTGCTTCGGGATCGGTCATGCTGTGTCCTGATTTTGTCGTTTGACCATGATCTGTCCGCAAACCGGGTCCCACTTTGCGGGATCATGGTCGGTTCCTGGTCAATCTTGGCGTCGCCGCCACCAGCGCCTTGCCGATCGCCGATCGCGGGTTGGCGATGACGGCGCGGGCATCGCCGCTCTCGGCGATCCGGCCGGCGTCGAGGATGACGACTCGATGCGCCACGGCGCGGATGACGCCGAGATCATGCGAAATGAACAAATACGCGATCCGTTCCTGCCTTTGCAGGTCGAGCAGCAATTCCAGGATCTGGCCGCGCACCGAAACATCGAGCGCCGACACCGCCTCGTCGAGTACGATCAGCGACGGCCGCGTCGCGATGGCGCGGGCGATCGCCACGCGCTGGCGCTGGCCGCCGGAAATCTCATGGATGGCACGAGCCGCGAGGCCGGCATCGAGGCCGACGCGCTCCAGCAGCGCCGCAATCCGGTGCGGGCGCTCAGCGCGCGAGGCGAGGTTGTGAATGCGAAGGGGATCGTCCAGCACGCGCGCCACGGTGGCGCGTGGGTTGAAGGCGGCGAGCGGATCCTGGAACACCATCTGGATGCGGGCGCGGCGCGCGCGCAAAGCGCCGCCGGATAGCGCGAGGAAGTCCGCGCCTTCGAAGTCGACGCGGCCGGCATCGGGCTCGATCAGCCGCAAGACCAGCCTCGCGATCGTCGACTTGCCGCTGCCGGATGGGCCGGCGAGCGCCAGCGTCTCCGCAGGCTCGATCTCGAAGGACACATCATCGACCGCCGCGAAGGGTTTTCCGCCGCGACGGTAGCGCTTGGCGAGACTGGAGACGGCCAGCACGGTCATGCCGAGGCGCCTTGCCGGTCAAGCAGCGGCTCGGCGTCGAGGCCGAGATGCGCATCGAGCAGGGCGCGCGTATAGGCATGGCGCGGCGCGTTGAGGATTTGATCGGTCTCGCCGAGTTCGACCAATTCGCCGTGGCGCAGCACCGCGATGCGATCGGCAAGCGTGGCGGCGAGCGCGATATCGTGGCTGATGAAAAGCAGCGTCATGCCGTCCTCGGCCACCAGCCGGCGGATCAGCGCGACGATCTCGGCCTGGACGATGGTGTCGAGCGCGCTGGTCGCTTCGTCGGCGATGAGCAGCTTCGGCCCAGCAGCGATTGCCGCAGCGATGGCCACGCGCTGCTTCTGGCCGCCGGACAGCTGGTGCGGGTAGGTGTGGAAGGCCGAGTCCGGGTGAGGGAGGCGGATGCGTTCGAGGAGGGTTTTGGCTTTCGTATATGAGTCTCGCCAGCTGAGCTTGAGATGCGTGCGGACGACTTCGGCGATCTGCTTGCCGACGGGCATCACGGGGTCGAGGCTTGAGGAGGGGTCCTGGAAGACGAAGCCGATGTCACGGCCGAGGAGGGGTCGAAAGTGCAGAGGCTGGCGATCCTTCGCACCCCCCTCTGTCCTGCCGGACATCTCCCCCGCAAGGGGGGAGATCAGGCCGTCATCTCCACTTTCGCCAATCGCCAGCGTTGCAGGAAGAGAGCCGACAGCGGAACCGCCAATCTCCCCCCTTGCGGGGGAGATGGCCGGCAGGCCAGAGGGGGGTGTGACGGAATGAGACGATTGAAGTTGGTTTGCTGACCATTCGATCGTTCCACCCACAACGGCACCCCTCGCCAACAACCCCGCAACCGCCAGCGCCAACGTGCTCTTGCCCGAGCCGCTCTCGCCGATGATCGCCAGGCGCTCTCCGGTTTTCACATCCAGGCTGATGCCTTTCAGCGCCGGCGCCTCGGCCCTGTCGCGCCGATAGCCCACCGAAAGATCGCGAATCGAAAGCAGCGCGGTCACGACAGGCTCCTGCGCACCGCGGTGCTTTCGACCACGCCTTCGCCGGCGAGGTAGACACCGAGCACCGTCAGCACCAGCGCGATACCGGGAACGACCGACAGGAACGGCGCGGTACGCAGCACCGTACGCCCCTCGGCGATCATGCCGCCCCAGGTGACGCGGTTGGGATCGCCCAGGCCAAGGAAGGACAGCGCGGCCTCGGTGAGGATCGCCGCCGCCACGATCACCGAGGATAGCGCCAGCACAGGCGGCAAGGCGTTGGGCAGCACTTCTCGGAACGCGATTTCCAACGGATGCATGCCGATGACACGCGCGCCGGCGACATAGTCGCGCTCGCGGATCGACAGCACTTCCGCGCGAGCGACGCGCGCGGGTCCAGTCCAGGCACCGAGCGCGATCGCCGCGACGACCACACCAAGCGAAGGTCCGACGATGCTGACGAAGGCGAGCGCGAGCAGGAAGCTCGGTACGGTCTGGAAGGCATCGGTGACGCGCATGAGCAATTCGTCGATCAGGCCGCCGGCGAAGCCGGCCAAAGTGCCGACCACCGCGCCGATGAGGAGCGCCGCGGCGGCGGCCGCCAACCCCACCGCCAGCGACGTGCGGGCACCATGGAACAGCTCGGTCAGCACGTCGCGGCCGAGCCGGTCGGTACCGAGCGGCAGCGACCAGTCCTGGAACGGCGGCAGCAGCGCCGGTCCGGCGATGGCCTGCGGGTCGCCGGGAAACAGCAGCGGCGCCGCCAGCGCCATCACAATGAGCAAGGCCAGGATGATTGCGCCGGCGATTGCTTCCGGCGTGCGGAAGAAACGATGCAGGCGGTTCATGCGCTTGCCTCGCCGGCGCCGACGCGCGGATCGAGGACAGCGTAGGCGAGATCGACGAGAAGGTTGATGACGACGACCAGGACGGCGCTCACCAGGATGATGCCGAGCAGCAGCGGCGTGTCGCGCCCGGCGACGGCTTCCTGCGCCAGGCGGCCGAGGCCAGGCACGGCAAAGACGCTTTCGATGACGACGCTGCCGCCCAGCATCTGCGCCGATTGCAGGCCAAGCATGGTGACCAGCGGCAGGAGCGCATTGCGGGCAACATGGGCAAACACGATGCGGCGGCGGGGCAGGCCCCTGGCGCGGGCGGCGAGGATAAAGTCTTGCCGCCAGGCCTCGGCCATGCCGGCGCGCATCATGCGCAAATAAAGTGCCAGATAGATGAAGCCGAGCGCCGAGACCGGCAGCACGAGATGGATGGCAATGTCGGCGACGCGCGCCACTCCGGTTTTCCCGGCGGCGATGGTCTCGATGCCGCCGATCGGCAGCCAGTGCAAATCGACGGCGAAGATGACGATGAGCACCAGGCCGAGCCAGAAGCCGGGCACGGCATAAAGCGCCAGCGAGCCGATGGAGAGGAAGCGGTCGCGGACGCTGCCGGGTCTGGCGCCGGCATAGATGCCGAGCGCCGAGCCGAGGCCGAAGGAGAGCGCGGTGGCGCTGCCCATCAGGATCAGCGTGGTTGGCAGGCGCTCGAAGATGATTTCGCGGATCGGCCGCGAGAAGGTGACGGAATGGCCAAGGTCGAGATGCAGCAGCGCCCAGAGATAGTTGGCGAGGCGCGTCAGCTCTGACTGGTCGAGGCCCCAGCGGTGGCGCAGCAATTCGATCATGCCGGCATCGCCGCCGGTCGATACGATGTAGGCGTCGACCGCGTCGCCGGGAGCGGCTTCGAGCAGCAGGAAGCTGCCGATGACGACGATGAGGAGAACGAAGATGCTGCCGACGAGGCGGCGACGCAGAAGGCGCAGGGCGCGGGTCATGGCGAAGCCTGGTTGAGGCCAAACCACGGACGTTGCGCTCTACGGCGCCCCCCTCTGTCCTGCCGGACATCTCCCCCTCTAGGGGGGAGATTAGCCGTCATATCGGCTTTCGCCAATTTTCGACGCTGCAGAAATGAGCGAGGCGCGAGAACTGCCAATCTCCCTAGAGGGGGAGATGTCCGGCAAGACAGAGGGGGGCGCGAAGGAACTCTCATTCTCAAAGCTGAGCACCCCGGCAGCCGATCCGCAAGGAGATCAGCCGGCCAAATAGGTGTCCGCCCAGTTCGATACTGCCCAGCGCGGGTTGTTGGCGATGTTGCCGACCGTCTCGCGGGCGACGGAGATGAAGCTCCACTCGGCGACGTTGATCAGCGGCAAATCGGCCGCCACCTTCTTCTGGAACTCCTTGTAGAGTTCGGTGCGGGCCGCTGTATCCAGCGTCTCCGATGCTTTCGCGATCAGCGCGTCGAGGTCGGCGTTCTTGTAGCCGCCCTGGTTGGAGAAGGGCACGCCGTCGGGAATGCCGCTCTGCACCAGGATTGTGGTCGAGATTGCCGGGTCGCCGCGGAACACCGGCGGGCCGACGGCGAGGTCGAAGGCGTGGTCGGTGTAGACGGCCTTGATGTGCGCGGCGGAGTCGTTGTTGACGATCTCGGCGTCGATGCCGATCGCTGCGAGTGCCTGGCGCAGATAATCGCCGAACTGCTTCGTCTCGTTGAAGTAAGGCGCCGGCAGCAGCTTCAGCGCGAAGCGCTTGCCGTCGTCGGCGCGCTTGTAGCCGGCTTGGTCGAGCAGCGCATTGGCCTTGGCGACATCGAAAGGATAGGTCGGCACGTCGGCGGTGTAGAATTGCGGATCGTTCTTCGGCACCGGGCCGGTGGCGGTCGCGGCATAGCCAAGGAAGATCGTCTTGACGACGAAATCCTTGTCGATGGCCTGCGCGATCGCCTGCCGCACCTTGAGGTCGGCCAGCTCCTTGCGGCGGTGGTTGATCTCGACGACGAGCTGGTAGGTCAGCCCCTCATAGCCCTTGGTGATGACCTTCAGGCCTGGCACCTTGGAAATGCGATCGAGGTCGGCGAGCGGGACGGCGGAGAAGGCGGCGAGCTGGATCTCCTCGGCTTCCAGCGCGGCCGCGGCCGACGTGCGGTCCGGCAGCACCCGGTAGACGATCTCGTCGAGATAGGGCTCGTCCTTGCCCCAATAGGCGTCGTTCCGGGTCAGCCGGTAATATTGCCCGGCCTTGTATTCGGCGAACTTGAACGGACCGGTGCCGACCGGCGCGTTGTTGGCCGGGTTCTCCTCGATCTTGCCAGCCTCATAGAGGTGCTTCGGAACGACGCTCGACAGCGCCGGCAGCGCGTTTCGGATCAGCTGGAACGGCGTCGGCTTGGCGAATTTGAAGATCGCGGTCAGATCGTCCGGCGTGTCGACGGCCTCCAGGTCCTTGAACACGGTGCGGCCGAGATTTTGCAGCGGCTTCCAGATCTGCAGCGCCGAGAAGGCGACGTCGGCGGAGGTGAAGGGCTTGCCGTCATGCCATTTGACGCCGTCGCGCAATTTGAAGGTCACCGACAGGCCGTCGGCAGCGCCTTCCCAGGAAAGCGCCAGCCGCGACTGCAGCCCGTCCTTGCCGTCGAAGGCGGCTTCGGCCAGCGTCTCGACGATCTTGCTGGAGATGAAGAAGACGCCATTGGAGGCGACGATCGCCGGGTTGAGGTTGCGCGGCTCGGAATCCGCGGCGACGATCAGCCGGCCGCCCTTCTTGGGCGTCTGCGCAAGGCCGATGGTCGGAAGCGCGGTGGAGGCCAGCAGCAGCGCCGAGCCGGCCAATAGGCCGCGGCGTGAAATCGTCAATTCGGACATCGCTCAAACTCCCCTCTTCGCGCCGTGGCAGGCGCGGCAATCCGGTGATTATGGCCCTTGGCAAAGGTTTCGCCAGAGACGGATTTGGCGCATCATGGCTTGGCTTTGAAATTTCCGTCCGCTGGACCAGCCAGCCGACGGAGGCTCTCATGCTCTTATCTGGTAGGACCAGATTACAGATAAGCGCGATCGGGATTTGGACGGAAACCGGCTTTGGCGGGAAAGTGATCAATTCTGGCTGGACCAGAGTGGCCAAAAAGATGCAGATTTGGCCAACAGCCATACATCATGACTTTCGGCGCTCCTGCGGCCGATGAAAACAGGGAGAGGAAGATGAACATCGCTCCGGGCAAAACCGAGGTCAGCAATGTCCCGTTCGATCAGGCGCGGGTGGATCGGCTGATGGAAGACGCCGGCATCGACGTGCTCTTCGCCACCTCCAAGCACAACACGCAATATCTGCTCGGCGGCTACAAGTTCATCTTCTTCGCGGCGATGGATGCGATAGGTCACAGCCGCTATTTGCCGATCGTCCTTTACGAGAAGGGCGAGCCGGAACATGCGGCCTATATCGGCAACAAGATGGAAGGCGGCGAACATCAGAATCATCCGTTCTGGACGCCGACCTTGCATGCCGCCTGCTGGGGCACGCTCGATGCCGCCAATCTGGCGGTGGAGCATCTCAAGCAGATCGGCAAGTCGGCGGCGCGCATCGGCATCGAGCCGGGCTTCCTGCCATCCGACGCCTATGCGCTGGTCCGAAAGGCGCTGCCGGACGCGAAGCTGATCGATGCGACCGGCATGCTCGAGAGCATGCGCGCCATCAAGACCGAGGCGGAGCTGGAACAGCTGCGCATCGCCTCCGAGTTGATCACCGACTCGATGCTGGCGACGATCGCCTGGGCGCGCGAAGGAACAACAAAGACCGATATTATCGAGCGGCTAAGGCGCGAGGAGACCAATCGCGGCGCGCATTTCGAGTATTGCCTGCTGACGCTGGGCTCCAGCCACAACCGTGCGGCGTCCAGCCAGGCGTGGAAGAAGGGCGAGGTGCTGTCGATCGATTCCGGCGGCAATTATCACGGCTATATCGGCGACCTCTGCCGCATGGGCGTGCTTGGCGAGCCGGATGCCGAGCTGGAGGATCTGCTGGCCGAAGTCGAGGCCGTGCAGCAGGCGGCCTTTTCCAAGGTTAAGGCAGGCACGCTGGGCGGCGACATGATTTCGCATGCGGAGAGCGCGCTGAAGGCTTCGAAGGTTGCGGCCTACACGGATTTCTTCGCGCACGGCATGGGCTTGATCACGCATGAGGCGCCGTTCCTGATGACCAATCACCCAGTCGCCTATGAAGGTACTTATGCGGCAAAGCCGCTGGAGAAGAACATGGTGCTGTCGGTCGAGACCACCATGCTTCATCCGTCGCGCGGCTTCATCAAGCTGGAGGACACGGTGGCGGTAACGGACACCGGCTATGTAATGTTCGGGGATCGCGGGCGCGGGTGGAACCGGGGCGGGATTTCTTAAGGAGAAGGTCGGCGCTGCCCCTCATCCGCCCTTCGGGCACCTTCTCCCCGTAGAATGGGGAGAAGGAAAGACCGTTACTGACCCGCCGGCAGCAGCTTGAAATCAGGCAGGTCGCGCAGCGCCAGCTCCGGTCCGGCGGGCGAATAGACGACGAAGAGCTGCATCGGCTGGTCGCCAGTGTTGAGCGTCGAATGGAAGCGGCTTTCCGGCACATAGATGGTGCAGCCGGGGCCGACCTTCGCTACTACCGGATTGCCGTTCTCGTCCTCGACCATCTGCTCGCCATTGCCGGAGATGACGAAGATGATCTCTTCGGCGCCCGGATGGTTGTGGCGGGTGTGGCCTTTGCCCGGCGGTAAGTCGACGACACCGCCGGAGAAGCGCTCCGCGCCATTCACTTCCGGCGCGACGGTCAGCGACAGCTTGCCCCAGTCGAAGCCGAAGGCGCTGACATCCTTCGGATAGACGAACACCTTGCTCCTGTCGCCCATTGCCTCATCCCTTCCTTTTCTTTGCTTCTGTCTTCTGGTCGCGAAGCGCGACCGCCTTGAAATCCGCCGTCTGCCTGGCGATCGCCGCTTCCGCCGGCAGCCGTTCCATCGAGCTTGCGCCGTAGAAGCCGTGGAGTCCCTCGCAGCGTTCGAGAATGTAGCGCGCGTCGTCGGGCATCGAGATCGGCCCGCCATGGCAAAGCAGGATGACGTCCTTGCGAATCGAGCGCGCGGCATCGGCAATGGCGTCGATTTCCTTGACGCAGGCGTCGAGCGTTTTCGCCGAAGTGGCGCCGATCGAGCCGCCGGTCGTGACGCCCATATGGGCGACGACGATATCGGCGCCGGCACGTGCCATGGCGCGCGCCTCGTCCGGGTTGAAGACGTAGGGCGTGGTGAGCAAGTCGAGCTTGCGCGCCTCGGCGATCATGTCGACCTCGAGGCCAAAACCCATGCCGGTCTCCTCGAAACTCTGGCGCATGGTGCCGTCGAACAGGCCGACGGTCGGAAAATTCTGCACGCCGGAAAAGCCCATCGTCTTCAGCTCTGCCAGAAGCAGCGGCATGATGACAAAGGGGTCGGTGCCGTTCACGCCGGCCAGCACCGGTGTCTTCTTCACCACCGGCAGCACCTCATAGGCCATCTCCTTGACGATCTCGTTGGCATTGCCATAGGCGAGCAGGCCGGCGGCCGAGCCGCGCCCGGCCATGCGGTAGCGGCCGGAATTGTAGATGATGATGAGGTCGATGCCGCCGGCTTCCTCGGCCTTGGCCGACAGGCCGGTGCCGGCACCGCCGCCGACGATCGGCACGCCGTCGGCGATCATGTTGCGGAATTTTTCCAGGATTTCCTTGCGCGGAATGGCAGCCATGCTTGTCTTGTCTCACTTCTTGGCGATGTCGAGGAAGGCCTCGGCCGCAGCCTTGGCGAAGGCGGGATCGTTGATGTGCAGCGGTAGGCGCGTCACAGTGCGGTTCCTGGTCGGTTCGATCGTGCGCTCAATGGCGTCAAACAGCACGGCGTCGGCTTCCGGATCGAAGAAGGCGCCGCCTTCGATATCGAGCGCCGATACGCCCTTCTCCGGGATCAGGAAGCGGACCGGACCGTCGCATCGGGCGACGCGAGCGCCGATCCATTCGCCGATCCTGCGGCATTCCTCGGCCGTGGTGCGCATCAGCGTCACGTTGGGATTGTGCTCGTAGAAGAGCCGCCCATGATATTTTTCCGGAATGGTCGGCGGCGCCCAGAAGTTCACCATGTCGAGCGCGCCGACCGAGCCGACATAGGGCAATTTCGTGCGCGCAATCGCGCCGAAGCGATCCTCGGTCGCCGGCAGCACCCCGCCGAACAGGAAATCGCAGACCTCGGTCGTGGTGATGTCGAGGACGCCGGCCAGCAGACCGCTGTCGGCGAGCTTCTCCATTGAGCGGCCGCCGGTGCCGGTGGCGTGAAAGACCATACAGTCATAGTCGGGGCGCAATCGGTCGACGATCGCCGTCACACAGGGCGTGGTGACGCCGAACATGGTGAGTCCCAGCGCCGGCTTGCCGGCGGCGGCCGAGGCGGGCTTCGCGGCCATGCCGGCGATCGCCTGGGCGGCGTTGTGCAGCACAGTGCGGGAGAGCCTGTTCAGTCCCGCCATGTCGGTGACCGACGGCATCATGATGATGTCGGAGATGTCGACGTAAGGCGCGGTATCGCCGGAGGCCAATGTCGAGACCATGATCTTCGGCAGGCCGAGCGGCAGCGCCCGCATGCCGGCGGTGACGATCGAGGTGCCGCCGCCGCCGCCGATGCCGATCACCCCGGCGATGTCGTCACGTGACTGGAGGAAATTGGCGAAGGCCGCGCCCATGCCGGCAACGGCGGTGCCGCGATCGTCGATGCCGAGAACAGCGCCGGCTCCCGTGGGATGATGCGCGGCGACCTCGCTGGCAGGGATATCCACCGGGACGGTCGCGCCTCGCGTGCCGATATCGACACGGACGACTGCGCCGCCGGCCTTGGCGACGGCATCGGCCAGGAAGGCGAGTTCCTCGCCTTTGGTGTCGGCGGTGCCGATCACATAGATGCGCTTCATCCGCGGTTCCCCGTCCGGCATGGCCGGCTTTGCCGCCGGCCTTTTTTGCCCCAACCCTTAAGCTCCTCGGCAAAAGCCTCGTCGCTGGTGGGGACCCGTTATTGACCGGCATTGCGCCATTGCAAATTTTTGAGACGCGCGTATCGTATTGATATGGATGTCTCACGTCAACAAGCCGCCTCCATCGATGACGCCGCACAGGCGCCGGCCGCCGAGAAGGGGCCGCGCGCCCGCACAAAGCGGCTGATGCTGGAAACGGCGACGAGGCTGATGCAATCCGGCATGACCCCTTCGGTCAGCGAGGTCGCGGAGGCGGCAGAGGTGTCGCGCGCCACCGCCTACCGGTATTTCCCGAGCCAGGCGGCGCTGGTGCAGGCCGTGGTCGATGAAGGGCTCGGCCCTATCCTTACCTGGAAGTCGACGTCCGACGATGCCGAGCGGCGCGTGGCAGATCTGTTCGCGACCGCGATGCCGCGCATCGAAGCCTTCGAGGCAACGTTCAAAGCGGCGCTGAAACTGTCCCTCGACCAATGGGCGCGGCGCCAGGCGGGCACGCTCGGGTCCGAGCCGGCCTTCATTCGCGGTCATCGCGTCGACCTGTTGAAGGATGCGATCGCGCCGCTCAAGGGGCGCCTGAAGCCGCGCCAGCTCACGCGCCTTGCCCAGGCGCTGTCGCTGATGTTCGGCGTCGAGGTGGTCACGGTGCTGAAGGACATTTGGGGGCTGAACAGCGCCGAGATGATGTCGGTCGCGCAGTGGGCGGCAGGCGCGCTGGTGCGCGCCGCAATGGCGGAATCGGAGGCGAAATCGGCAGGAATGGCTGCGGCGCCTGGGGCGACGATCGAGTAAATCTGGTTCGACCAGATTGTGAGGACGATTTTGAATGTTAAATGGGGTGAGCTGGCCCTCACAAGGGGTCGGCGTATCAAGGAGTAGGAAAAACAAGGGAAAACAGGCAGATGCCATAATGGTGGGCTCGTTCGTCTGCTCCTAGCCTCCCAAGAAAGCGCTTGACGTCAAGCGGGAATTGGTAATACCAGATTTAGGACCGATAAAGCGGATCAAAGTGAAGGCTGCGATCCATTTCCGACAGGGTGGGAGGCCTGGACCGGAGAGGTGCCATCACAGGAGGAACTACCAAGGCCGGCTTCGCCGCCGGCTCGCATGAGACGGTAGAATGCGCACAAGGGAGGAAAACTATGCGCAAGATTATGGCCAGCGTGATTGCTGGTATTGGGCTGGCGCTTGCCTGCGGGACATCCGTCCGCGCGCAGGATAAGGAACTCACCATCTTCTGGGCGGAATGGGACCCGGCGAACTACCTGCAGGAACTCGTCAACGACTACACGGCCGAAACCGGCGTGAAGGTCACCGTTCAGACAACGCCGTGGCCCGACTTCCAGACCAAGGCCTTCACCGAGTTCAACGCGCATGGCGACGCCTACGACATGGTCGTCGGCGACTCGCAATGGCTGGGCGCCGGTTCGACGCAAGGCCACTATGTCGACCTGACCGACTTCTTCAACCAGCATAAGCTTGGCGACGTGATGGCGCCCGCGACCATCAAGTATTACGCCGAATACCCGGGCGGTTCCAGCAAGTACTGGGCAATCCCGCTGGAAGGCGACGCCATCGGCTGGTCCTATCGCAAGGACTGGTTCGAGGACCCGAAGGAGAAGGAGGCCTTCAAGGCCAAATACGGTTACGACCTCGCCGTGCCGACGACCTATGCGCAGCTGCGCGACATCGCCGAGTTCTTCCACCGTCCGGACCAGAAGCGCTACGGCGTGGCCATCTACACCGACAATTCCTATGACGCGATGGCGATGGGTGTCGAAAGCGCCATCTTCAGCTATGGCGGCGATCTCGGCGACTACGCGACCTACAAGGTCGACGGCATCACCAACTCCAAGGAAGCCGCCGCCGGCCTCGACATGTACAAGCAACTCTACAAGTTCACGCCTCCCGGCTGGGGCAAGACCTTCTTCGTGGAAGACAACCAGGCGATCACCGGCGGCCTGGCAGCGATGAGCATGAACTTCTTCGCCTTCTTCCCGCCGCTGGTGAACAAGGCCACCAACCCCTATGCCGACGTCACCGGCTTCTTCGCCAATCCGGCCGGCCCGGACGGCAAGCGCTTCGCCGCGCTCGGCGGCCAGGGCATCTCGGTCGTCTCGTATTCGAAGAACAAGGACGAGGCGATGAAATTCCTCGAGTGGTTCATCAAGGACGAGACCCAGAAGAAGTGGGCCGAGCTCGGCGGCTACACCTGCAGCCAGGCCGTGCTGAAGTCCGAAGCCTTCCAGAACGCGACGCCTTACAACAAGGCGTTCTACGACACGATGTTCATGGTCAAGGACTTCTGGGCAACGCCTGAATACGCCGAAGTGCTCGATCAGCTGAATCAGAACATCTATCCGTTCGTGGTCGGCGGCAAGGGCACCGCCCAGGAGGCGCTCGACAAGACGGCCGCCGACTGGAAGGCGACCTTCACCAAATACAATCGTTACAAGTAAGTATCGCAGTCAGAATGCCGGAGGAGGTTTCCCCCTCCGGCATTCCTGTTTTCAGGAGACAAAGTTGGCTTCGGTAGCCCTTACCAATCTTGATCCCGCGTCCAGGGCCGCCGCTCGCGGCTGGTCCGATCTGACCATCCGCAACCTGTTCATCATCCCGACGCTGGTTTTTCTGATCGTCTTCAACATTTTCCCGCTGATCTATTCGCTCGGCTATTCCTTCACGAACTTCGCCGCGAACCGCAGCGAACCCTGGCAGTTCGTCGGCTTGCAGAACTATCGTGAGCTGCTGAGCGACGATCATATCTGGTCGAACTTCGTCATCACCGCCAAATACGTGATCGTTTCGGTGGCTGGGCAGATGATCGTCGGCTTCGGCCTTGCGCTTCTGCTCAACCGCAGCTTTCCGATGAAGGGCCTGATCACCACGCTGCTGCTCTTGCCGATGATGATGTCGGCGGCGGTCGTCGGCCTGTTCTGGCAATTGCTCTACAGCCCGTCCTGGGGACCGATCAACTACGTCTTCGGCCTTGGCGACTTCGCCTGGCTTTCCAATCCCGACAGCGCGCTCTACGCGGTCGCGATCACCGATATCTGGATGTGGTCGCCTTTCGTCATGCTGCTGTCGCTCGCAGGTCTCTCGGCGGTGCCGCAGCATCTCTATGAAGCGGCCGCGATCGACCGCGCCGGATGGTGGTACACCTTCACTCGCATCACCTTGCCGCTGGTCTCGCCGATCCTTCTGATCGCGCTGATCTTCCGCACCATGGAAGCCTTCAAGACCTTCGACATCGCCTACACGATGACCACCCAGCCGACCGCCGAGCTGATCGCGATCCGGCTCTACAAGCAGGCCTTCCAGCAGTGGGATACGGGCAAGTCCTGCGCGCTGGCCTACATCGTGCTGATCATGGTGCTGGCGATCACCAACCTCTACGTGAAGTATCTCAACAAGGTGAAGGAGCGCTGACATGGCCGCCGTCCGCACTTCTTCCGAGGTCGCCTTCAACCGCATCGCCATCGCCGCGGTGCTGATCGCGACGCTGATCTTCCTGGCACCGATCTACTGGATCGCCTCGACGGCCTTCAAGCCGAAGGAGCTCGCCGTCAGCGTCCCGCCCACCGTGCTGTTCGAGCCGGAGGTAACGCCGTTCGTGCGGCTCTTCACCAAGCGCGTGCAGATGCAGAAGCCCGTCGATCCGCAAGTCTACGATGCCGCGCCCTGGTGGGAAAAACGCATCTATGACGGCGGCGAGCGGGTTCTCAAGGTCGGCAAGGACGTGCAGCTTTCGCAATATCCCGACCGGTTTATGAACAGCCTGATCGTGGCTGTGATCAGCACGGTGCTGGCTGTGGGCATGGGAACCTTCACCGCCTATGGCTTCTCACGCTTCAAGATCGCGGGCGAGGCGGACCTTCTCTTCTTCATCCTGTCGACCCGCATGCTGCCGCCGGTGGTGGTCGCAATCCCAATGTTCCTGATGTACCGGATGGTCGGCCTCAACGATTCGCATATCGGCCTGATCATCCTCTACGTTGCCTTTAACCTGTCCTTCTCGGTCTGGCTGATGAAGGGCTTCATGGACGAGATCCCGAAGGAGTATGAGGAAGCAGCACTCGTCGACGGCTACACGCGCATGCAGGCCTTCTTCAAGATCGTGCTGCCCGAGGCGGCGACGGGCATCGCGGCGACTGCCGTGTTCTGCTTCATCACTGCCTGGAACGAATACGCCTTTGCGCTGATCATGACCAACCGGCGCGCCCAGACGGCGCCGCCCTTCATCCCCTCGCAGATCGGCTCCGGCCTGCCGGACTGGACGACGATCGCGGCGGGTACCTTCCTGTTCCTGTTGCCGGTCGCAATCTTCACCTTCCTGCTGCGCAACCATCTGCTTCGCGGCGTGACGTTCGGAGCAATCCGCAAATGAGTTTTCGCTCCACCAACGAGAAGTACCTGCTGCCGGCCTCGCAAATCCTCATGGTGCTGGGCATCGTAGCGCTCTGCCAACCATGGAGCCTCGGCCTGCATTCATACGGTGTGACGATCATCCTGATCGGGCTGATCGGCTTCAACATCACGTCCAAGATCGCACCGGAGCAGAGCGAGGAAACCGGCGCCGCGACGCATGAGGGAGCCCGCCAGTGACGCAGATCGAACTTCGCGGCATCGAGAAATTCTTCGGTGCCGTCCAGGTCATCCATAATCTGAACCTGGCCATCGCCGACAACGAGTTCATCGTGCTGCTCGGCCAGTCGGGCTGCGGCAAGACCACGACGCTGCGCGCCGTGGCAGGGCTGGAGACGATCGACCAGGGCGACATCCTGATCGACGGCAAGCCGGTGCAGCACCTCAAGGCGGCGGACCGCGACATCGCCATGGTGTTCCAGTCCTTCTCGCTCTACCCGCACATGACGGTGTTCGAGAACGTCGCCTTTCCGCTGCGTGCAATGCGCATGAGCAGCGGCGAAGTCGACAAGTCCGTGCGCGAGGTCGCCCGGGTCCTGCGCATCACCGATCTGCTCGACAAGAGGCCGTCGGCGCTCTCGGGCGGCGACATGCAGCGCGTGGCCATCGGTCGTGCGCTGGTGCGGCGCCCGAAGGCGATGCTGATGGACGAGCCGATCGGCGCGCTCGACGCCAAGCTGCGCGAGGAGATGCGCGCCGAGATCAAGCGCCTGCACGTCAAGCAAGGGTCGACCACGATCTATGTCACGCACGACCAGATCGAGGCGATGAGCCTCGCCGACCGCATAGTCATCATGCATGAAGGCTTCATCCAGCAGGTCGGAACGCCGGATGAGGTCTATTCGCATCCGGCAAACCTGTTTGTGGCGCAGTTCGTCGGCAGCCCGGTGATGAACATTGCCGAGGTCAATGTCGCGGATCAGGCGGGCACTGCCTCCGTAACCGTCGGCGATGCGCCGGCTGGCTTCGAGTTCCCGCGCCAGCTCCTGTCCAAGCTCAACGGTCATGCAGCCAATGGCGGCCTGACACTCGGCATCCGCCCGGAGGGCGTACTCGTGCGGCACGATGCGGCGCCCGGCTACATGCCAGTCGAGGCGAGCATCATCGAGCCGCTCGGGTCCTTCGACATTGTCGATCTCAGGCTCGGCTCCACGATGCTGCGCGCCCGCACCAAGGCGGGCTACGTCTCGGGCCCCGGTGAGAAAGTCCATGTCCGCATCGATCCCGAGCAGGCGCACTTTTTCGACACGGCAAGCGGCAAGTCGCTGGGAGTAAGGCTGTAATGGCCCATATCGAACTGAAGAACATCACCAAGAAATACGGCAGCCACACCGCGTTGACGGGTCTGAACCTCGACATAGCCGACGGCGAGTTCTTCGTGCTGCTTGGCGAGACCGGCGCCGGCAAGACGACGACGCTACGCCTGATCGCCGGACTGGATAAGCCGACCGAGGGGCAGGTTCTCATCGACGGCGTCGACGTCGCCGACTGGGGCGCGGCCGAGCGCGACGTCGCGCTGGTGCTGCAGCAATATTCGCTTTATCCGCGCTACACTGTGCGGCAGAACCTCGAATTTCCGCTGAAGCCGAAGATCCGCCGGCTGCCGGATGCCGAGATCAAGGACCGTGTCGCGCGCGCCGCCCGCACGCTCAGGATCGAACATCTGCTCGACCGCAAGACCGACCGGCTTTCCGGCGGCGAGATGCAGCGCGTCTCGATCGGCCGAGCGATCGTGCGCAAGCCGCGCGTGTTCCTGATGGACGAGCCGCTCTCGGCGCTCGACGCCAAGCTGCGCGAGGCGCTGCGCACGGAGCTGAAGAACCTTCAGATGCAACTCGGCGCCACGTTCCTGTTCGTCACGCACGACCAGATCGAAGCCATGTCGATGGGCGACAAGGTCGGCGTGCTCAACCATGGCCGCATCGTGCAGACGGGCACGCCGCATGAAATCTACAACAATCCGCGCGACACCTATGTCGCGAGCTTCGTCGGCTCGCCGCCGATGAACCTCATCGACGGCAGGCTGGTCAACGACCGCGCGGTGATGGCGCCGGTGAATTTCGAACTGCCGCTCACAATTGGCGCCAAGAGCTTTGGCGGGGGCAGGACGAGCGGCGCGGCCGATGGTCGCCCGCTCGTCTTCGGCATCCGTCCGGAGGACGTCTATCTGGAGAGCGGGGCTCCGGTCGAGGCACGCGTGCACGATGTCGAGAACCACGGCGTGGAAAAGATCCTGACGCTCAGGGTCGGCGACACGATGCTGCGGGCCACCGTGCCGGCCAGGACCGACGTGGCTATCGAAGAGCCGGTGCGTTTTGCCTGGAACCCCGACAAGGTGGTGATGTTCGATAAAGGCAGCGGTGTGAGCCTGCGGCACGCCGGATAGAAGTCGGACTTAGCCGGCGACCTTGCTGGCGGCACTGGTGGCCTTCCTGATAAGGCCCAAGCCGGCCGCCGAATAGGCCAGCCCGCTCGCCCTTGCGAGCTTCGGCCCGGCGGGTCTCAGGAGCGTCGGGCGGTTAATTGGCTTCAAGCCGAGCGGCCGTCGAACTCGAATACCTCGATTGCGGTGATATCAACATCGTCGAGGCAGTTGATGTTGATATAGGCGGACCGTTCGTTGCCCTGGCCGACGTCCTCGGCAAAGGGGTGCATGCCGCATGTGCGACAGAAGCGGTGCGCGATTTGAGCCTTGCCGAAGGTGTAGCGGCCGAGGTCGTCGCCCCAGGCGACCAGATTGAGCTTCTCATGCGGCACGGCCCACAAAAGCGCGCCCTTGCGCCGGCAGATCGAGCAGTTGCAGCGCACCGCGCCGCCGATCTCCCCCTCGACCTCGAACGCCACCTTGCCGCAGTGGCAGCTGCCTTTGTACAGCATCAGCATCTTTCCATCGCTGGCAGGGTGCAAAGGCACACTTGCCGGGTTATTTCTTCGCCGGCCAACTAGGCCGCACGCTTAAAAGACGTTGCAATTTGCAAGGCCCGACATCGAAAATGCAATCCATCCGCGACCGTCTCGAAATCATCCTGTCACGTCTTGCCAATCGGGCGGGGGATGAGAAGGTCTATACCAAGCTCTATGCCGAGGCCGCGCGGGCAGCCGCCGATGCGTCCGATGCCCGCCGCAAGGCCGGCGTCAGCCTTGGGCCGCTCGACGGGCGCATCGTTTCGATCAAGGACCTGTTCGACGTCGCCGGCGAGCCGACGACGGCCGGGTCGCTGATCCGCGCCGACGCCGCGCCGGCGGCGCGGGACGCGGCGATCGTGCAAAGGCTCCGCCAAGCGGGTGCCGTCATCCTCGGCAAGACCAACATGACCGAGTTCGCCTTCACAGCGATCGGCGACAATCCGCATTACGGCACGCCGGGCAACGCCGCCGATGCCGGCCTTATCCCGGGCGGCTCGTCGTCTGGAGCCGGCGTTGCGATCGGCGAGGGCACGAGCGACATCTCGATCGGTTCGGACACCGGCGGTTCGGTGCGCATCCCCGCCTCGCTCAACGGCGCCGTCGGCTTCAAGCCGACGGCGCGGCGCGTGCCTTTGACGGGAGCCTTTCCGCTGTCGATGACGCTGGATTCGATCGGTCCGCTTGCCCGCAGCGTCGCCGATTGCGCGATCGCCGATGCGATCATGGCGGGACAAGAGCCCGCCGGTCCTCAGCCGGGCTCGCTCGCCGGCCTGCGCGTCGGCATTCCACGCGGCGTCTTGTTCGGCGAAACGCAGGCGAAGGTCGCCGAAGCTTTCGAGGCCTGCATCGACAGGATCGGACGAGCCGGCGCCCGCGCCGCCGATTTGTCCATCGACGATCTTATCGCCGAGATGCGCGCAGCAACCAGGCGCGGGACGATCGCGTCCATGGAAGGCGCGGAGGTGCATGCCGATTGGCTGGCGGGCGGCGCCTCTGTGCCGGTCGATCCGCATGTCACCGGGCCATTGGCGCGCGCGCTGGCTGTCCCTGCCTCGGCCTACATCCGGACGATCCGCCGGCGCGCCGAGCTTGTGGCGGCCATGGCGCAACGGCTGGAGACGGTCGATGTTCTGGCATTGCCGACCGTGCCGATGGTCGCGCCGTCCATCTCCGCCATGGCCGGCGACGAAGCTCTGCGCGACAAGACGGAAGGACTGCTCTTGCGCAACACGCAGGTCGCCAACCAGTTCGACCTTTGCGCGATCTCGCTGCCGATGCCCGGCACGAACCTGCCGGCCGGATTGATGCTGGTGGGCAAGCATGGGCATGACAGTCATCTGCTGCGCATTGCCGCCGCGGTCGAGGCTTTGCTTGGCCGGTGACTGCGCAGGCCATCAGGATGCAAGTCCGGAAAGGCTGGCCCGCATCTCAGGTCTACACCGTCGCGATGCTCGCCGCGGAACTATTCGCCGACCGGAAAACGCCGGCGATAGTGCTCGATAACGTCCGGATTGCGCAGATTGACGGGCAGCTTGCCGGCGAGTACCAGCAGCGCCTCGCCGGCGGCGCCGACGCCCATGCGCATCATCGATTCCTCGGTGATGCCGGCCATATGCGGGGTGACGATGACGTTGTCGAAGCCGAAATAGGGATGGTTCGGCGGCAGCGGTTGGGTCGCAAAAACGTCGAGCGCAGCGCCGCTGATGCGGCCGGCACGCAGGGCCTCGATCAGCGCTTCATCATCCACCACCGGGCCGCGCGAGACATTGATCAGCAGCGTGTTGGGTTTCATGCGGGCAATGCGCTCTCGACTGATGAGGCCGCGCGTTTCCTGCGTCAGCGGGCAGCAGAGCACGATGATGTCGCTCTGCTCGACCAGCGCGTCGATCGACAGGAAGCCGACACGCTCGGGCGCGGGGCGCAGGCTGCGCGTGGTCGCCACGACATTGAGGTCGAAGCCGTGGGCGGCGATGTGGCCGACAGCCTGGCCGACCGCGCCGAGGCCGACGATGCCGATGGTCTTGCCGGCCAGCTCGCTGGTCGAGTTGGCGTGCTCGCGGCCGGCAAGCCAGCCCTTGGCGCGCAGGTCGCGGTCCATCACGCGGAAGCGCCGCAGCAGCGCAAGGGCGGTGAACATCACATGTTCGGCGACCGAGCGGGCGTTGACGGCGGGCACGTTCGCCACCAGCACGCCGGCGGCGGTCGCGGCCTCGACCGGGATCATGTCCAGTCCGGCGCCGTGGCGGATCGCGGCGCGCAGGCTCGAAGCACCCGCAAACAGCTCCGGCGGCAGCGGCGCGCGCACGATGATGATGTCGGCGTCGTGGGCCTCGGTGGTCAGTGTCTTGGCATCGAGCGCGGAAGCGATCGCAAGCCGCCCGGCGCCGGCCAGCATCGCCGTGGCGCGTGGGTGCAGCGGATGCGTCGACAGGATCTTGCGCATGGGGTTCCATTTCCGCATTTGTGCGATGCCAAGCTAAACGTCTGGCTGCAAAATGCTCAAGGGAATTTCGCGGCTTCACGGAAACGGAGAACTGCCCCTGTCTCTGTAGGTTCACGCAGTTTCGGACGATAGGCTACGGCAGAGGTGCCGAACCTGACGGTCCACACCTTCCTGGAATTGCTCAAGCCTTTTCGAGCGCCGCGCTTTTCGGCTCCATTCCGCGGCCTTCGATGATCCCCTTCCAGTAGCTCTCGGCGCCCTGCAAATGGGCATTCATCAGGGCCTGGGCGAGGTTGCCGTCGCGGCGCAGCAGCGCTTCGTAGATCTGGATATGCTCGGCATGCGAGCGCACCGAGCGTTCGGGATCGTTGAAATAGATCGGCAGGCGCTGCTCGCCCATCAGGTAATAGACGCTGCAGATGTTGTGGAAGACGCTGTTCTTGGTCGCGCGCACGATCTCGAGGTGAAACTCGCGGTCTTCCTTGGCGAGGCCTTCGCCGGCGGCGATGCGCTCTTCGGAAGCCTTCAGGATTTCGCGCAGGCGCTCGAAGTTCTCCTCGGTGGCGCGCGAGCAGGCAAGCTCGGCCGCCTTGATCTCGTGGATCTTGCGCAGCTCGACGGTTTCGTAGATCTGCACCGGATCGAGCGGCAAGCCGGCGCGGGCGAACAGCGCCAGCGCTTCCACGCTCGCCTGCTTGGTGTCGATATAGATGCCGGATTTGGCGCGCCGCTCGACGATGCGCATGGCCTCGAGGATGGCCAGCGCCTCGCGAATCTGGCCGCGGCTGACGCCGAAATGTTCCGCCAGCTCTCGCTCCGAGGGCGTGCGGCCGGACTCCTTGTCCGAGTTGGAAAAGAGATAGGCGGCGAGTTCCGCGAGAAGGTTCTTTTCTTTCATCGTCAAATACGTTGCGCGTGCGCCTCCAGGAATCGCTCGGAGATGGTGAATCCCAATCCAGGCTTTTCAGGGATCGCTATCATACCGTCCTTCGCCTCGACAGTCTCCTCGACGAGGTCGTGGATCATCGGGTTGGCGCCGAGCGAATATTCAATGGTGAAGCTGGCGGGTGAGGCGGCACACACATGCAGCCCGGCAAAGAAGCAGGGCGCGCCGGCCCACAGATGCGGCGCGAATCGCAGGTTGAAGGCGCTGGCGATGGTGCCGATCTTCATCGCCTCGCTGATGCCGCCGCAGAAGGCGGGATCCGGCTGGAAGATGTCGGCCGACTTCAGCACAGCCAGATCGCGGAAGGCATAGCGCGTCGCCTCGCTTTCGCCGGTGGCGATCGGCGTCGATCCCGAGGCGCGCACGTCGGCCATGCCCGGCTTATCGTCGGCGGTCACCGGTTCCTCGAACCAGGCAAGGTCGAGATCGGCGGTGAGGTTGATGAAGCGCTTGGCCTCGGCGACGGTATAGGTGCCGTGCGCGTCGACCATCAGATCGACATCCGGCCCGATCGCCTGCCTTGCGGCGCGCACGCGCGCGGCCGAGACATGCGGGGCGCCGTCCATAGCACCGATGCGCATCTTCAGCGCCTTGAAGCCGCCCTTGGCGATGTAGGATGTCAACTGCTCGCCGATGGCGTCGGCTGAGGCCCAGCCGCCCGAGGCATAGGCCTGCATGCGCTCGACCTTGCGGCCGCCGAGCAGCCGCCAAACCGGCTGCCCCAGCGACTTGCCGAGGATGTCCCAGAGCGCGATGTCGACGGCGCTGATCGCCGCCACACTCATGCCGCGCCGCGCCAGCTGCGGCATGGCATGGCCGGCATGCGCCGCCGTCTCATGCCGCACGCCGTTGTAGAGCATTTCCCAGATGATACCGATGTCGGCCGGATCGCAACCGATCAACTGCGGGCCGATCTCGTGGTTGAGCATATGGACGAGCGCGCCATAGCTGCCAGCGCTGCCGGCGGCGTTCTTGCCCTCGCCCCAGCCGACCAGGCCGTCAGCGGTCTCGATGCGCAGAATGGCGGCGTCGAACGTCGTCACCTGACCGAAGTCGCTGCGATGCTGCTTCGCGACTTCGATCGGGATACGAACCCACCAGGCCTGGACGCTCTTGATGCGCATGTTTTCCCTTCGGCCCCTCCGCCCGCCGGGCGGAAGGGACAGGTTTCTACTTGATCAGCGGCAGCAGCGTTTCGGCGGTGATGCGCATCTGGTCGGTGTAGAATTTTTCCGTGAGCACGCTGGAGCCGTGGTCCTGGATGAATTTGAGTTGCTCGGGCGAGATGTCGACCGGATTGCGCTCGACCATCTCCGGATAGGGCGCCGCCGGCGTGCGGTCGACGGGCGCGACGAACTCGTTGGTCAGCGCGCCGTCATAGCCGACTTCCTTCAACGTGCGCACGATCTTCGGCCAGTCGATCTGGCCAAGGCCGGCTGCGAAGCGGTTGTTGTCAGCGACATGGAAATCGAACAGGCGCTTTCCGACCTGACGGATCGCGTCATAGACGTTAAATTCCTCCATGTGGATATGGTAGGCGTCGAGGCAGACGCCGCATTCGGGGCTCACCGCATCGGCGAGCGCCAGCGCCTGGGCGCCGCGGTTGAAGAGGTAGGTCTCGAAGCGGTTGAGCGGCTCGACGGCGATCCTGACGCCGACCTTCTGGGCATGGCTGAAACATTCGCGCGTGGCATCGACCACCCAGCCCCATTCCTCCGCCTCGGTGCCGTCTGGAACGACCTTGCCGACGGTCGCGGGCACCAGCGTGATGATCTCGCCGTCGAGCTCGCTGACCATGGTGAGCACGTCCTTGACGTATTGGACGGATCGCTCGCGCTGGCCCTGGTCCCTGGCGGCGAGATTGCGCTCGCCGAGCATCAGAGTCACCGAGCCCCAGCAGCGGATGCCGTGCTCCTTCAGGAGCGCGCGCGTCTCCTTGGTCTTGTACTGCTCGGGTTCGCCGGAAATCTCGATCGATTCGTAGCCGAATTTCTTGATGCGCTTGAGCGTCACCTCCAGCGGTTCCGCCCGCATCCAATTGTGAGTCGAAAGATGCATGGTCTATCCTTCCCAGAATTCGCCTGTCACATTCTACCCCGCGACGCCTCCAGTAGAGGCGGGCGTATGATTCCTCCCCAAGGCGTTGCCAGCATTTTCCTCGAAACTGGTTCGACCAATTGGGCCCTCCATGACCTCTACAGCAAATTTTCATGCACGGCAACAAGTGGGCGGCTGAAGCTCTATCAGCCGAGCAATAGTCTGATTTTACGTGGTAATTCCACTTATCTGTTTGCAAGCTCGGCTCACCTCCGCGGTTTTCGGCCGCTTGACCGAATTCCGGGATTTGGTAATACCAGAATGGCGCAATGCATAGACGCCGACAGGGTTGACCAAACAGGCTGGCCCTCATTTCAATAGGCGCTATGCTTGGTCGCGAAAACAAACGAGGGAGGATGCCGATGCCGACGACGATGAAGGGCCCCGGCCTGTTTCTGGCGCAGTTCGCGGGCGACGCCGCGCCGTTCAATTCGCTGGGTTCCATCACCAAATGGGCAGCGGGGCTGGGCTACAAGGGCGTGCAGATCCCGACCTGGGACGCGCGCCTGTTCGACCTCGAGAAGGCGGCGTCGTCGAAGGCCTATTGCGACGAGGTGAAAGGCGTCTGCGCGGATGCAGGCGTCGAGATTACCGAATTGTCGACGCATCTGCAGGGGCAACTGGTCGCGGTGCATCCCGCCTATGACGCGCAGATGGATGGATTTGCGCCGCCATCGGTGCACAACAATCCCCCGGCACGGCAAAAATGGGCTGTCGAGCAGATGAAGTTCGGCGCCAAGGCATCGCGCAATCTCGGGCTGAACGCCTCGGTGTCGTTCACCGGCTCGCTCGCTTTCCCTTACCTTTATCCGTTCCCGCAGCGCCCGGCCGGCCTCATCGAGGAAGCCTTCGGCGAACTCGGCAAACGCTGGAAGCCGATCCTCGATGTCTATGAGGACAATGGCGTCGATGTCGGCTACGAGATCCATCCTTCCGAGGACGTGTTCGACGGCGCCACCTTCGAGATGTTCCTCGACGCGGTCGGCGGCCACAAGCGCTGCAACATCAACTACGACCCGTCGCACTTCCTGTTGCAGCAGCTCGACTATCTCGAGTTCATCGACATCTACCACGAGCGGATCAAGGCCTTCCACGTCAAGGACGCCGAGTTCAACCCGACCGGGCGGCAAGGCGTCTATTCCGGCTATCAGGGCTGGGTGAACCGTGCAGGGCGCTTCCGCTCGCTGGGCGACGGGCAGGTGGATTTCAGCGGCATCTTCTCCAAGCTCACCCAGTACAATTACGATTCCTGGGCGGTGCTGGAATGGGAATGCTGCCTGAAACATCCCGAGGACGGCGCCGCAGAAGGCGCGCCTTTCATCCAGCACCACATCATCCGGGTGACCGAGAAGGCCTTCGACGATTTCGCCGCCGGCACAACCGATAAAAAGCTGCTGCGGGCGATGATGGGGATTTGACTGCAGCTCCCTTGAGGAGGTCCGGGTGGGGTTGAATCCCAAGTCGTGGCGGACTCTTATACCCCCACCCCGACGCTGCGCGTCGACCCTCCCTACAAGGGGGAGGGTGATGAACTAAAGAGAGAGGACAAGAATGGTCGGCGCATCGAAGTCGGAAGCGGGAGGCGGCCCGATCCGCTATGGCATGGTCGGCGGCGGGCAGGGCGCCTTCATCGGCGCGGTGCATCGCATCGCGGCGCGCATGGACAATGATTTCGTGCTGGTGGCCGGCGCGCTGTCATCGGATCCGGCGCGGGCCAAGGCGTCGGCCGCCGAACTCGGGCTCGATCCCGCGCGCAGCTACAGCTCCTATGCCGAGATGGCCAAGGCCGAAGCCAAGCGTCCAGACGGCATCGAGGCGGTGGCGATCGTGACGCCGAACAACGTGCATGTGCCGGCGGCGAAAGCCTTCCTAGAGGCGGGCATCCATGTCATCTGCGACAAGCCGCTGGCGACCTCGCTGGCCGAGGCCAAGAAGCTTGCCGCCCTTGTCGAAAAGACCGGCAAGGTGTTCGTGCTGACCCATAATTACACCGCCTATCCGATGATCCGGCAGGCACGCGAGATGGTGGCCAAGGGCATGCTCGGCGATATCCGCATCGTGCAGTCGGAATATCCGCAGGACTGGCTGACCGAGGACCTTGCCGCCACCGGCCAGAAGCAGGCCTCCTGGCGCTCCGACCCCAAGCAGGCCGGCGCCGGCGGCGCGCTCGGCGACATCGGCACGCATGCCTATAACCTGGCTCGCTTCGTCTCGGGACTTGAGCTCGATACGCTCTCAGCCGATCTCGACGCCTTCGTGCCGGGGCGCCAGCTCGACGACAATGTCAACGTGATGCTGCGCTTCAAGCCGGTCGGCAACAAGCATCCGGCCAAGGGCATGATCTGGGCCAGCCAGGTGGCGCCCGGCCACGAGAACGGGCTGAAGCTGCGCATCTACGGCACCAAGGGCGGGCTGGAATGGGTGCAGGCAGACCCGAACTATCTCTGGTACACGCCGTTCGGCCAGCCGAAGCAGCTTTTGACGCGTGCCGGCGCGGGCGCGATGCCAGTGGCCGCGCGCGTCAGCCGCGTGCCGTCGGGCCATCCGGAGGGCTATCTCGAAGGTTTTGCCAACATCTACCAGGAAGCGGCCCGCGCCATCCGAGCGGCGCGCCGGAAAGGCGGCAAGCCGGCTAAGGATGTGGTCTTCCCGACTGTCGCCGACGGCGTCGAAGGCATGGCCTTCATCGAGGCTTGCGTGAGGTCGTCGAAGAAGAACGGGGCGTGGACGAAGCTGTAGGGGTGACGATATTCAGGTGAGGCCGGCCTGCAAACGGCGGCTTCCTGCGCTTCCGGTGCTCACGTACGAAAAGTACGCTCCGCTCCGGTTCTCGGAATCTGTCGTTTTCGACTCGGCCTGACCTGAATCTCGTCACCCCTCGGCCGAAGATGATGAGGGGATGTCGATGAAAATCGGCATGTGCATGTTCTTGTGGACCACCAGCGTCTCGAGGAAGCACGAGGCGCTGTTGAAAGACATCAAGGCGACCGGCTTCGACGGCGTCGAGATACCCGTCTTCGTCGGGATGCCCGACGACTACAAGAAGTTGGGCGAGATGCTCGACCGCATCGGCCTGGAGCGCACCGCGGTCTCGGCCATGGGCGATCCGGCGATGAACCTGATCTCGCCGGACGCTGCGACGCGCAAGGCCGGCATCGACTACATGAAATGGGCGATCGACTGCAGCGCCGCGCTCGGCGCGGACACGCTCAGCGGCCCGCTGCATTCGACGCTCGGCGCCTTTTCCGGCAGCGGGCCGACTATCGCCGAAAAGAAGCGCTCGGTCGCCTCGCAACGCGCGATCGGCGACTATGCCGGCAAGAAGGGCGTGACCATCGGGCTCGAAGCGCTCAACCGCTTCGAATGCTATCTCGTCAACACCATGGCCGACCTGTGCGAACACATCGACGCGATCGACCGGCCGCACATCAAGGCGATGTACGACACGTTCCATGCCAATATAGAGGAGGCCGACCCGATCGGCGCCTATACAAAGCATCGCCGGAACGTTGTCCATATCCACATTTCGGAGAATGATCGTGGCGTGCCGGGGCGCGGCAACATCCCGTGGAAGGAGACGTTCTCCGCCATCCGCAAGAGCGGCTATGACGACTGGCTGACGATCGAATCGTTCGGGCGCTCACTGAAGGATCTGGCTGCGGCGACCAAGGTGTGGCGGGATTTCGCGGAAAGCCCGGAGGCGGTTTATCGCGAGGGGTACAGGCATATCAGGGACCGGTGGAAGAAGGCGGCTTAGGGGCCCTGCGCCTGATCCATTTTCTATTTGCCGTGGCAGCGGTTGCCAGGTGGTTCCCCCACTTCGTCTCGGCTTCGCCGAGCCACCTCTCCCCCCTCCGGAGGGAGAGGAAAGGAAGCCTGTTGGCGCCGGGAGAGGAAAAAGCCTCGGCCTTCGACGACAGGCGCGGATCGGACAGCTTGGCGCCTTTCCTCTACCCCGTCGATCGGGGGAGAGGTGTCGAGCGAAGCTCGACGGAGTGGGGGTCGACCTTTGGCGCAGGCGAGACGATGCTTGCGCTTCTGCGCCACAAGGTTACCCCTGAGCAGCCTGCAGCCGGTTGTAATCATGCAGCGTGCGGCTCAGCCTGCGGCGCAGGAAGTTCGAGATGTTGTCGAAGATGAAGACGACGAGCAGCGTCAGCAGCACCATGTAGAAGACGTTGGCCCAGTTGGAATTGGTACGCATCGCTTCCCAGAGCTTCAGGCCGATGCCGCCGGCGCCGACGGCGCCGATGATGGTGGCGCCGCGGGTGTTGGATTCCCACTGGTAGAGCGTCTGGCTGATGAAGACCGGCACCACTTCCGGCAGCACGCCGTAGCGCTGCACCAGCAAGCCGTTGGCGCCGGTCGAAAGCACGCCCTCGCGCGGCTTGTCGTCGATGTTCTCCAGCGCCTCGGAATAGGTTTTGCCGAGCGTACCGATTTCGGTGAAGAAGATCGCGGCGCTGCCGGCCAGCGGCCCGGGGCCGAAAGCGCGGGTGAAGAACAGCGCCCAGATCAGCATGTCGACCGAGCGCATGAAATCGAAGAAGCGCTTCAGCACCTGGCTGAGCAGCCCGCTCGGCGTGATGTTGCGGGCGGCGAAGAAGGCAAGCGGGAAGGCGACGATGCCGCCAAGAAGCGTGCCGAGGAAGGCCATGACGATGGTCTGCAGGAGCTTCGTCCAGACATCGCCATGCTGCCACTGCGCGTTGTTCCAGATGTTGTCGGCGGCCAAAGCGAGGTTCGAGGTGCCTGGCTTGAGCTCTGGCCCGGAGGCGATGAGCGAGATGACCTCGCCGGCCGATTTGCCGAAGAAGGGCGAGCGGGTGTCGAAGACGAAATTTGCCCAGCCGAGGAAGCGCTTGCGCACCTTGACGCGATCGACGGTGACGCGCACCTCGCCGACAAAGCCCATCTTGGCGACGATCTCATCGTCATGGACGGTCACCCAGTCGGGCACCGGACCTGTCACCACCGGCTTGCCGCCGGTGAGCGATACCGGCACCGTCTGGCCGTTGGCGACGATCGTTGCCCTGATCTTGTCGAAGGTGACGGACTTGTCCCGGCCGTCGATCAGAACGGTGAAGGTGCCGTCCGGATTCTTGATCACCCAGTCGGGATCAGGATGCTCGCCGAGCGCCGAGAAGCGCGGATATTTCGGCGTGATCTCGGGCTGGCCGAGCCGGAATTCCGGCTGCAGGTCGTAGCTGATCCATTGCGACAGGAAGAGCGGCAGGCGCTCCCAATGCGATTCGCGCAGCACCTGCGGCAGGCTGAAGAACCACAAGGCATAGGCGAGATAGAGCACGGTGCCGGCGATCAGCAGCAGCGGCCAGAAACGCTTATAGGCCGGCCGCTGGAATATCTGCGGATGGCGGCCTTCGATGGCGCTCAGTTCGGAGGCGGTCATGGCGGCCATTTCAAGCGCTCATCAGGAAGGCCTGCTCACCGACGAGCTTGCGGCGCAGCCAGGCGGAGAACTGGTCGACCAGGAAGATGGTGACGAAGAGCAAGAGCACCAGCGCCAGGGTCTTGGCGCCGAAGCCGCGTGAAATGGAAAGCTTCAGCTCCTCGCCGATGCCGCCGCCGCCGACCGCGCCCATGATGGTCGAGATGCGCACGTTGATCTCGATCCTGAGCAGCGTATAGGACATGAAATTGGGCAACACCTGCGGCAGGTCGGCGAAGCGCACGCGTTCGAACCAGTTGGCGCCGACAGCACGCAGGCCCTCTTCCGCGCGCATGTCGATGTTCTCGTTGATCTCGTAGAACAGCTTGCCCAACGCGCCGATCGAATGCAGGCCGATAGCGATGATGGCGGCGACCGGGCCGATCGAGACGATGGCTGCGAACAGGCCGGCAATGACGATTTCGGGGAAGGCGCGCAGCAATTCCATGAAGCGCTTGACGATGAGCCGCAGGACCGGGCTCGGCGTCAGGTTGCGCGCGGCGATGAAGGAGAAGGGAACGGCGAAGACGAAGCCGATGAAGGTCGAGACCAGCGCCACGTTCACCGTGGTCAGCATCAGCTCGAAATATTCAGGGATGTAGAAGCCGCCCCAGATGTAGACGCGGCCAAGCGGGAAATTGAATTCCTGCGTGCCCTTGTCGTTGGGCGAGGCGATGTCGAACAGGGCGCGCCAGACATCGTTCCAGTCCTTCGGGACCAGCCAGCTCAGGAAATCGAGGATGTGTGGCAGCCGGTCGAAGAAATGGCCGGCATTGGCCTCGTCGGCGAACCACATGGTCGCGCACATGGCGACAAGCAGCAGGCCGACGCCAAGCGCGGTGTAGAAACGGCGCAGCGATGTCTGGCGCCGCCAGGCATCGGCCTGCTGGCGGGTGGCGTCGGAATGGAGTGTCGCTGATGTCATGATCGGGACATGCAAAAAGGGCGGCGTTTCGAACGCCGCCCTTTTTCCTGATGCCTTTAACCGCCGATGGCGGCTTTGCGGGCTTCGACGATGACGCTGTAGAAGTCAGGCTTCACCGGGACGTAGCCGGTGAAATCACCACCCTCGACGCCTTCGAAGCAGGCCTTGTCCTTGGCCGGCAGCGCGGTGAAGAAAGCGGTGAGCTTGGCGGTCATCTCGTCGCCGAGCGCGGTGCGGACAACCAGCGGGCCGTTCGGGATCAGGCCCGAGCGCCACACTTCGACGAAGTCGTTCGGGTCGACGGCGCCCTTGGCGACTTCCTTGTGGAAGGTGCCGGAGGTGTAGCCGTTCTTGAAATCGCCGATGCCGGAGGAATCGTCCACCGCCACGTCGACCTTGCCGTCGCGCACGGCCAGCACGTTGTTCTCATGGCCGCCGTTGAACTGGGTCGAGGCGAAGTAGGTTTCGTTGGAAGCGCCGGTGTCCTTCGGAATCTGGGTCAGCGGGATCAGATAGCCGGAGGTCGAATCCGGATCGGCATAGCCGAGCTTCTTGCCCTTGGCCGACTTGATGTCGGTGATGCCGGAAGACTTCAGCGCCAGGCCGATCGAATAATAGCCGGTCGAGCCGTCGGTCTGCTTGGTGGTGAGGATCGGCGTGACCGCCTTCGGGTCCTTGAGATAGACGCTGGCGTAACCGGACGCGCCGAGCTCGGCGAAGTCGAGCGTGCCGCCGAGCAGGCCCTGGATAACGCCGTCATAGTCGGCGGCCGGGAACAGCGACACCTTTTCGAAGCCGAATTCCGACTTCAGGTGATCGGCGAGGCACTGGTAGTTGCGCAGGCGGTCGGTCTCGTTCTCACCGCCGAGGATGCCGACGCGGAATTCCTTGATGTCAGCGGCGTGCGCGGCGCTGGCCGCCATGGCGAGCAGCGAAACCGCCCCAAAAACCATCTTCCTGAACATTTTGTCTCTCTCCTGTTGCTCCGGCTGCGCGCCGGCGGCGTTCTGATTTTTCAAGTCTTGCCTTTGACGCTGGCGGGCGATCCGGGTTGCTCTGCTGAAGTCCACGATTTGCCCGCACCGGCTGGGGCCGGGACGGTGGATTCAGTAGCCAGGAAAGGCTGGTTCGAGCGGTCCGGCGGATGCGGTGATCTTCGGCTTGATGGTCACGGCGGTCGACGTGATGGCTTCCGAGATCTCGGCGCCGCTGGCATCGGCGCCGTAGACCGTGCGCACGGCATCGCGGTCGAGATCTTCCGGAGCGCCGTCGAAGACGACCTTGCCGGCGGCCATGCCGATGATACGGGTGCAATAGGCGCGCGCCGTGTCCAGCGTGTGCAGGTTGGTGACGACGGTGATGCCTTCGCGCAGATTGATGTCGCGCAGCGAATCCATCACCACCTTGGCGTTGAGCGGGTCGAGCGAGGCGATCGGCTCATCTGCCAGAATCACCTTCGGCTGCTGCATCATGGCGCGGGCGATCGCCACGCGCTGCTGCTGGCCGCCCGACAGCGTGCCGGCCGGCTGCAGCGCGGTGCGGGCGATGTCGAGGCGCTCGAGCGCGGCCACGGCCTCGGCGCATTCGGTGCGTGTGAACATGCCGAGCAGATTGGAAACCGTCGAGCGATGATTGAGGCGCCCGAGCAGCACGTTGGTCAGCACGTCGAGGCGCGGCACGAGGTTGAACTGCTGAAAGATCATGGCGCAGTCGCGCTGCCAGCGCCGCAGCGGCGATCCCTGCAGGCTGGAAACCTCCGCGCCCTCAAAAAAAATCGATCCTTGGCTCGGATCGATAAGACGGTTGATCATGCGCAAAAGCGTCGACTTACCGGCGCCGGAACGGCCGATGATGCCGACCATCTGGCCGCGCGGGATCGAGATGTTGATATCGCTGACGGCGGTGTTCTTGCCAAATCGTCGGGTTACGCCGCGGATCTCAAGCGTGGCCGATGATGCTGACATACCAAAACTCCAGTCCGTCGCGCTTTTGCAGGTCTGTTAACCTTCGCTAGCGCAGGCCGATGAAGCTGGGGTGTCGGATTGATGTCAGTTTTGTTACGTCCCACAGGCTTGGAGATTCAACCAAGCACCAGCAATTCCTCGAAATGCTTCATGTCCTTGAAGCTGCAGAAGGCCGGAGGCTCGAGCTCGATCACAGGAGCCTCGCCTTCGAGGAACGACAGGCAGTCATCGAACAGATCCTGCCAGGCTGCGGCTCGCTCGTCGGCTAGACGGCGGATCTGATAGGCGAAGGTGATGTGGAAGACATAAGCGTCGTGGTCCGGATGGCGGTAGCCGAACGGCACCGACAGCGCGTTGCGCCACAGGCGCAGGATGCGCTCGTCCTCAGTGGAAGCACCGGCAACCGTAAGGCCGTTTGGCGTAACGCCGAGGGTCTTGATACGAAACGGAGGGCAGGCCTCAAAGCCCTCCAGGCGCTGCAGATAGAGGCGGGTCATGTCGTCGATGCTGGTGTCGAGCGGCACGTCGGAGGGCCAGTAGGGGAGCCGGCGCCGGTATTCGATGATGCCCTGGAACAGTGTCATGTGCAGGCTTGAGACCGGCGTGAAGGCGAGGCGGTCCGCGTCCGGCATGGCGCGGATGCGCTCGCGCACCTCGATGATCGCGGCTTGCGAAGGCGAGCCGCCGACGAGGTGACTGACGACCGTGTTGCCGGGTTCGGGGAGGAAG
Source organism: Mesorhizobium sp. CA5 (assembly GCF_020165105.1). Classification (NCBI taxonomy): domain Bacteria; kingdom Pseudomonadati; phylum Pseudomonadota; class Alphaproteobacteria; order Hyphomicrobiales; family Phyllobacteriaceae; genus Mesorhizobium; species Mesorhizobium sp. CA5. The sequence continues at coordinate 88,257 of NZ_JAIUHJ010000012.1, forward strand.
TTGCCCGAGCTGTCGTAACGGGTGCCGAGATGCACCGGCGCCGTCGGGTTGGTGCCTTCGAAAAATCCGGCGAGCGAGGGTCTGACTGTGGCGAGCATCGCGATCTCCTTGGGGAGATGGCGTCCTGTCCGAGTCATGTGTCAACGGTGTGAATGGTGAGTGGTGAGTGGTGAGTGGTGAGTGGTGAGTGGTGAGTGGTGAGTGGTGAGTGGTGAGTGGTGAGTGGTGAGAAAGAAGGGCTTCGTTGCATTCACTATTGACCATTCACCATTCACCGCGCCTAGCCGCCATACTTCTCCAGGAACGCCTCCGCCGACAGCTCGCGGAAATCGTCGAGTGCAGCGCGCAGCCTTGCATGGTCCCAGTCCCACCAGGCTAAAGCCTGGTAGCGCTCGGCGGTGCGGCGGTCGAAGCGCTCGCGGATCGGCTTCGCCGGCACGCCGCCGACGATTGTGTAGGGCGCGACATCCTTCGACACCACGGCGCCCGCGCCGACGGCCGCGCCATCGCCGACGGTGACGCCGGGCAGGATGGTCGAGCCATGGCCGAGCCAGGTGTCGTGGCCGATCGTGACGCGTTTGGCGCGGCGCTCGGCGAAGAACTCGCTTTCATGCTCGGCGTCGTCCCAATAATCGGAGGCGCGGTAGGTGAAGTGGTGCAGCGTCGGACGCCATGTCGGATGGTTGGTGGCGTTGATGCGCACGCTTGCCGCGATGTTGGAGAACTTGCCGATGGTCGCGCACCACACGGCGCAGTCCTGCATCATATAGGAATAGTCGCCGAGCTCGCATTCGGCGACGCGGCTGCGCTCGGCGATCTCGGTCCAGCGGCCGAGCGTCGAGTTTTCGACCTGCGCCGTCGGATGGATCAGCGGCGCCTCCGAAAGCTTCTTCATGCGGCGATCTTTCCGGCGGCAAAGGCCGTAACGTCGATGACGCGGTCGGTGACAGCCTCGCGCACGTCGAGGTCATGGAAAATGCCGAGCAGGGCGACCCCCGCCGCCTTCTTGGCGGCGATGAGCTCGACCACGACATCGCGGTTCTTCGCGTCGAGCGAGGCCGTCGGCTCGTCGAGCAGCAGGATCGGATGCTCGGTGATGAAGCCGCGCGCGATGTTGACGCGCTGCTGCTCGCCGCCGGAGAAGGTCGCGGGCGGCAAGGCCCAGAGCCGTTCCGGCAGGTTGAGCTGCGCCAACAGGGCACGCGCTCTCGTCCGCGCGCTTTCCCTGTCCTCGCCGCGCTCGACCAGCGGCTCGGCGACGACGTCGAGCGCGGAGACACGCGGCACGGTGCGCAGGAACTGGCTGACATAGCCGATGGTATGGCGGCGCACGGAAAGCACGGTGCGCGGGCTGGCCGAGGCGAGGTCGATCAGCCCGCCGCCATGCTGGACGATGATCTGACCTTCATCGACGGCGTAGTTGCCGTAAAGCATCTTCAGGATCGAGCTTTTTCCGGCGCCGGACGGGCCGCCGAGCACGGCGCATTCGCCGGCGCGGATCGAGAAGGAGACACCCGCCACCACCGGCAGCGTGACGCCGTCGCGCAGATGCATGGTGAAGCTTTTGGCGACATCGGAGACAACGAGAGGAGTGGCCATCATCACACCTGCAGGATGGAAGAAACGAGAAGCTGGGTATAAGGCGCGCGCGGATCGTCGAGCACGCGGTCGGTGAGGCCGCTTTCGACGACGCGCCCGTCCTTCATCACCATCATGCGTTGCGACAGCAATCGCGCCACGGCGAGGTCGTGGGTGACGACGATCGCCGCCAGCCCGAGATCGGTGACCAGCCCGCGCAATAGATCGAGCAGGCGCGCCTGCACCGAGACGTCGAGGCCGCCGGTCGGCTCGTCCATGAACACCAGCCGCGGCCCAGTCACCAGGTTGCGGGCGATCTGCAGGCGCTGGCGCATGCCGCCGGAAAAGGCGCGCGGCTCGTCGTCGATGCGGTCCTCGTCGATCTCGACGCGCGACAGCCAGTCGACGGCGGTGGCGCGGATCCTGCCATAGTGGCGGTCGCCGACCGCCATCAGCCGCTCGCCGACATTGGCGCCGGCCGACACTGTCATGCGCAGCCCGTCCGCCGGGTTCTGGTGGACGAAGCCCCAGTCGGTGCGCATCAGGAAGCGGCGCTCGGCCTCGCTCATGCGGTAGAGCTCGCGCCATTGGCCGTCGCGCATGCGATAGCTGGCCGTGCCGGAGGAGGGCAGCAGGCGGGTCGACAGGCAGTTGAGCAGCGTGGTCTTGCCGGAGCCGGATTCGCCGACCACCGCCAGAACCTCGCCCGGCCAGAGGTCGAAGGTGACGTTCTCGCAGCCGATGCGCGAGCCGTAGAATTTGGACAGCGCCGAGACGCGGAGCAGCGGTTCGTCGGTCATTCGGCCTCCTTACCCTCCCCCTTGTGGGGAGGATCGGCGCGCAGCGCCGGGGTGGGGATTGAAGAAAGAGAAGATTGGCCGTTTTCCCCACCGGCGCCTTCGGCGCGACCTCCCCACGAGGGGGAGGTAGAGTCGGCGCGGCGCTTCTCGCAATGGTCGGTATCGGAGCAGACGAACATGTGGCCGCCATGGTCGTCGAGGATGACCTCGTCGAGATAGACATTCCCGGCGCCGCAGAGCGCGCAGGGCTGGTCGAAGGTCTGCACCTCGAAGGGATGGTCCTCGAAGTCGAGGCTGACGACGTCGGTGAAGGGCGGCACCGCATAGATGCGTTTCTCGCGGCCGGCGCCGAACAATTGCAAGGCGGGCGAGCGGTGCATCTTCGGATTGTCGAATTTCGGCGTCGGCGAAGGATCCATCACGTAGCGGCCCTCGACCTTGACCGGATAGGCGTAGGTGGTGGCGATGCGGCCGTGCCTGGCAATGTCCTCATAGAGCTTCACATGCATGAGGCCGTATTCCTCCAGCGCGTGCATCTTGCGCGTCTCGGTCTCGCGCGGCTCGAGGAAGCGCAGCGGCTCTGGGATCGGCACCTGGAAGACCAGCACCTGTCCTGCCGTCAGCGGATGCTCGGGGATGCGGTGCCGGGTCTGGATGATGGTGGCGGTTGCCGTGTCGGTGGTGACAGCGACATTGGCGACTTTCCTGAAGAAAGCGCGGATCGAAACGGCGTTGGTGGTGTCGTCGGCGCCCTGGTCGATGACTTTCAGCACGTCATCCGGGCCGATGATCGAGGCGGTGACCTGGACGCCGCCGGTGCCCCAGCCATAAGGCATCGGCATCTCGCGCGAGGCAAAGGGCACCTGATAGCCGGGAATGGCGATGCCCTTCAGGATGGCGCGCCGGATCATCCGCTTGGTCTGCTCATCGAGATAGGCGAAGTTGTAGGTGGCGATGTCGGTCATGGCGATCACGTCCGCTCTCTGCTATGAAATTGGCGCCCAAGACGCGGAAGGACGCCCGAATGGACTCTACCGGTTGGTTGCATCTTGGCGTGCTGCTGCTGGTGTTCGCCGGCTTCGCGACCTTTGCGCTGCGGAAAATGGTTCTCCCCGCGCCAAGGGAACCTCCGTACGGCGAGTCCTTCGGTGGCGGCGACTATACTGGCGGCTTCGACGGCGGCGGGCATTCCGGTAGCGGACACTGAAGTCATTCCGCCGCCTCGCGCTTCTCCTCGGCGGCCTTGTCCTCGTTTTCCCGCGCTTCGTATTCGGCGCGCATGCCGCGAACCAGGCCGAGCTCGGCCTGGAAGTCGACATAGTGCGGCAGCTTCAGATGCTCGACGAAGCCGGTCGCCTGGACATTGTCGGAATGCGAAATGACGAACTCCTCGTCCTGCGCGGCGGCGACGACATCCTCGCCGAGCTCGCCGGCGCGTAGCGCCCTGTCGCACAGCGCCATCGCCATCGCCTTGCGCTCGCTCTGGCCGAAGACCAGGCCGTAGCCGCGCGTGAACTGCGGCGGCGCCTTGGCCGAGCCCTTGAACTGGTTGACCATCTGGCATTCGGTGACGCGGACGGAGCCGAGCGGCACGGCGAAGGGCAGCTCCGGCACATCCAGCTCCAGCTCGACCTCGCCGATGCGTATCTCGCCGACAAAGGGATGGTTGCGGGCGTAGCCGCGCTGCGTCGAATAGCCGAGCGCCAGCAGAAAACCTTCGTCGCCGCGCGACAACGCCTGCAGGCGGATGTCGCGCGCCATCGGGAATTGCAGCGGCTCGCGCGTGATGTCGCCGGGCACGTGGTCAAGCGGCATCTCGCCATCGGACTCGATCAGGCCTTCATGGGCGAGGATCGCCGAAACGCGCGGCATGGCCTCCGGCTCGACCGGACGCTGCGCCGGCATCTCGACCTCGGCGCCGGCGGCAAGCCCGGGATCGAGCAGGCGGTGGGTGTAGTCGAAGGTCGGGCCAAGCACCTGCCCGCCGGGCAGATCCTTGTAGGTGGCCGAGACACGACGCTCGACCTGCATGGCGCCGGTGTCGACCGGATTGGTGTAGCCGAAGCGCGGCAGCGTGGTGCGATAGGCGCGCACCAAAAAGATCGCCTCGATCATATCGCCGCGCGCCTGGGCAACGGCGAGAGCCGCGAGCTCGCGATCATAGAGCGAGCCTTCGCTCATCACCCGGTCGACGCCGAGCGCCAGCTGCTCGACAATCTGGTCGAGGCGCAGCGCCGGCACCGAACGGTCGCCGCGGCGGCGGTCGGCAAGCAGGCGATGCGCATTGGCAATGGCGGCTTCGCCGCCTTTCACCGCGACATACATGTCATGCCTCCATCGATTTGACGCGGGTGGTGCGCGGCAGGCAGGCAAGGTGGCCGGGCGCCGCCAGGATGATGTCGACGCCGCGCGGGAAACGCTGGTTGTTCTGCTTCCACTGCTCGACGAAATGGCGCGGCATGCCGGGAGGCGCGATCATCGACGTCTTTTCGATCCCCGGACCTTCGAGCAGCAGCGATGGGCCCGAGGCAAGATCGTCGACCAAGAGGATCAGCGTCGTCGAGCGGTCGGGATATTCTTGCGTGCCTTGCGCAAAACCATCGAGCGCCGCCATCTCCTTCGGATTGGCGATCAGGGCGAAATGTGCGTCGGCCGGCGTGTTTGCCGAGGGCGCGCCGGTGTGGAAGCCGAGCCAGGCCTTGACCGCGGCTTCCGCCTGCAGCGGCTGGTCGAGCCAGACCGGCGTGTCGTTGTCGCAGAGCGAGAGCGCCACGGCGCCGGCCGTCGCCGACAGCGGCGCCGGCGGGCGGGCGAGCTGCGGCAGCGGCTGGACGGTGCCGGGGCGGGCCATCGCGTCCATGATGGCGCGGAACACCGCCTGGGCGTTGAAGACCGGCTCTGCGAAGCCGCCGTCGATCGATTGCGTGGCGATATCCATCAGTCCTCTCCGCGCACCATGGTGAAGAAATCCACTTTCGTGGCCGCCGTTTCGACGCGCTTTGTCTCGCGCGCCGCAGCAAGCGCGGCGCGCAAGGGCGCGGCGAGCTTTGTCTCGACCGCTTCGCGGTGCGCTGGGTCCTGCCACAGCGCGTCGGCGATCGCCGCTAGCTTGGCTTTTCCCTTGTCGCGGCCAAGCGCATAGGAGTGGCCGACCTGGCCGGAGGGCAGCCGCACCGTGGCGCGGGTGACCGTCGCCTCGCCGACATTGAACGGCGCGCCGCCGCCGCCGATCCGCCCGCGCACCGTCACCAATCCGGTTTCAGGACCGCGCAAAAGCTCGGCCTCGGAGGGCAGGCCCGACTCGTTCCACAGGCGAGCGATGTCATCGGCCGCGGCATGCGCCAGCGTCGCCATCAAGGCTTTCCGCCCGGCCTGCTCGCGCGCTTCCTGTCCTCGCATGGCATCGCTCCTTGCATAAAGAAATTTGTCTATTGATATAGACAACTATACAAATTATACTCACTTGGTAACGGGAGTCCATGACGGGTGGATGACAACGGGTGCAAAAGTTTAGGGTGATGACGTTGGGGGCGGGGAAATGACCGGGCTGGCAAGCAGCATCGAGAGGCGCAATGGCGTATCACTATGGCGGCAGATCGCCGACAGGATCCTGCAGGCGATCGCCAATGGCGATTTCGCCGAGAATGCCGCGCTGCCGCCTGAAGTCGCGCTGGCCGAGCGCTACGGCGTCAACCGCCATACGGTGCGCAGCGCCATTGCAGCACTGGTGCAGGAAGGCGTACTGAGGGCCGAGCAGGGACGCGGCACCTTCGTGTTGTCGCGCAAGCGGCTGTCCTATCCGATCGGCGCGCGCACGCGCTTCTCGACCGGGCTGCAGGGGCAGACGAGCGAGCGGCATATCGCGCTGCTGTCGTCGTCGACCGAGCCGGCCGGCCGGCGCATCGCCGAGGCGCTGGGCATCGCCAAAGGCGCTGCCGTCATCCGCCTGGAGACGCGCGGCGAGGCCGACGGTCATGCGGTGTCGCGCGCGACGACCTGGTTCGATGCCAAGCGCTTCGCCGGCATCGAGGCGGCAATGGCGGAGACGGGATCGATCACCGCCTCACTGAAGCGCTTCGGCATCAACGATTATCTGAGGCATTCGACCGTGCTGTCGGCGCGCCATGCCGACGCAGACGATCTTGCAGCACTCGATCTGCAGCCCGGCGCCATCGTGCTGGTCACCGTCGCGGTCAACGTCACGCTCGACGGTGAGCCGATCCAATTCGCTGAATCGCGCTTTCCCGCGGAGCGGGTGGAGCTGAAGTTGTCGGTGTTGTAGGGAGTGCCGGTTTTATACGAGACCCGTGATTTATCGACCCACGCTGATGTCAGCTCAGCTCGGCCGCTTAATTGTCAGCGGCTTCGCGTTTGAGGAGCGCCTTCCCCCACTCCGTCGCCGCTTCGCGGCGCCACCTCTCCCCCCTCCGGAGGGAGAGGAAAGGAGCACGCTGGCGACCGGAGAAGCAGTGTGTCCGGTTGAAGAGCGTTGGCTGCAAGGCTCGCACCCTTCCTCTCCCCCGTCGATCGGGGGAGAGGTGGCTCGGCGAAGCCGAGACGGAGTGGGGGTCGACTTGTGCGGCGCTCCGTCAATTCGGGCCGAGTTCACCGCCTGTCCTGTTATCACCCGACCTCGATGACCGCCTTGATCAGTCCCGACTTCTCGTGCGTCCATCGGGCAAGGTCGCGCGGCGTTCCGGCGAGCGTGGTGCGATGGGTGACGAGCTTGTTCAACGGCACAGCGCCGTTGCGGATCGAATCTGCGACATGGTCGAAATCGGCCTTTAGTGCGTTGCGGCTGCCGATCAGCATCATCTCGCGCTTGTGGAATTCGGGGTCGGAGAAGGTGATGTCGTCCTTGACGACGCTGACCAGCACCAGCGTGCCGCCATGCGCGACATGGGCGAAGGCCGACTGCACGGACTGGGTGTTGCCAGTCGCGTCGAACACGAGGTCGAACCCTTCGCCGGCTGTTGCCTGTTGGACCAGCTCGGCAGCCGGCGCCATCGAGCTGTCCAGCGGGGCAAAGCCGAGCTGCTTTTCGGCGAATCCGAGACGTTCGGCGCTCATGTCGAGCAGGCTGACATCCAGCCCGGCGATGCGCGCGAAGATCGCCGTGCCGAGGCCGATCGGGCCGGCGCCGATGACCAGCGTGCGCTGGCCGGGCAGCCCGAGCGATCGGCGCACGGCATGCGCGCCGATGGCCAGGAATTCGACCGCCGCGGCGTCGGCCAGCGACAGGCCGTTCGTCGGGTAGAGGTTCTGCGCCGGCACCAAAATTTCGTCGCACATAGCGCCGTCGCGATGGACGCCCAGCACCTCGATCTTCACGCAGCAGTTAGGCTTGCCGCGCCGGCAGGCAATGCATTTGCCGCATGAAAGATAGGGATTGATGACGACCGGCTCGCCGACGCTGATCTCGACGCCTTCGCCCTTCTCGACGATCGTGCCGGCAACCTCATGGCCCATGATGCGCGGATAGGCCAGAAACGGGTGCTTGCCTTCGAAGATGTGGTAGTCGGTTCCGCAGATGCCGACATGGCTGACCGCAACGCGCGCCCAGCCGGGCGGCGGTGCGCCGGGCCCGGCGCGGTCTTCGAGGACAAGCTCGCCGGGCGAACGGCAGACAACGGCTTTCATATCGCAAATCCAGGCAAAGAGCGCCGGCGCCGCTCGAGCGGGGCCGGCGCGTTAGTTTCACGTAGGAGTCATTTGCCGCGACGACGCAGGCCGTCGAAGTAGACGATGACGATGATCAGCAGGCCGGTGATGACGCGCTGCCAGAAGGTGTTGACGTTGAGCAGGTTGGCGCCGTTGTTGATCGTCGAAAGGATGAAGGAGCCGATCAGCGGACCGTGCACGGAGCCGATGGCGCCGAACAGCGAGGTGCCGCCGATCACCGACGAGGCGATGGCCTGCAGCTCATAAGTGTCGCCCTGCGTCGGGTTGCCGATGCCGATGCGCGAGGCCAGGAGCACGCCGACGATGGCGGCAAGCAGGCCGGACAGGATGTAGGCCATGAAGATGGTTCGCGGCACGTTGACGCCGGACAGGCGCGCGGCCTCGGCGTTGGAGCCGACCGAGAACAGGTAGCGGCCCCAGCGCGTGTGGTGCAGGAAGACGTAGGACGGAATGGCGACCAGGATCACCATCCAGAACAGGTAGGGAATGCCCGCGAGCGAGCCGCGCGAGAAAGCCTGGAACGAGTCGCTGTTGATCGAGATCGAGTTGCCGTTCGTCATCAGGAGGCCGATGCCGCGCAGCGAGGTCATGGTGGCCAAGGTGATGATGAAGGGCGGCAGGCCCATCTTGACGATGCCGAAGCCGTGGAAGAGGCCGATGGCGACGCCCACCAGCAGCGTGATCAGCACCGCGGCCCAGATCGGCCAGCCGGCGTTGATCAAAAGCGCGACAATGACGGTGGTGAAGCCGACCACCGCGCCGACCGACAGATCGATGCCGCCGGTGATGATGACGAAGGTCTGGCCGACGGCGAGGATGGCGATCAGCGATCCCTGACGCAGAAGGTTGGTGATGTTGAGCGTCGTGGCGAAGGACGGCGTGGCGACGGCCAGCACGATCCACATCAGGAGCAAAAGGCCAAGCAGCGTCAGGCCGAAGAGGGCGTTGAAATTGCGCTTGGGTTTTTCGGCGGGGATCGCCTCGGTGCTCATTTTTGTCCTCCCGACTTTTCTTGTTTCTCGGCCAGTGCCTGACCCAAAATATCCTCGTGGCTGGCGGTCCGGAAACCATGGGTCGCGACCAGCTTGCCGCGCCGGAACACGTGCAGCGTATCGGCAAGCTCATAGACTTCCGGCAGATAGGACGAGATCAGGATGATGCCGGCGCCCTTGGACAAGAGCGTCGAGAACAGGCGGTAGATCTCGGCCTTGGTGCCGACATCGACGCCCACCGTCGGCTCGTCGAAGATGAACAGCTTGGCGCCATGCGCCAGCCATTTGCCGATGACGATCTTCTGCTGGTTGCCGCCCGACAGGCTGGAGGCGAGCGCATGGCGCGTCGGCGTCTTGATGCGCAGGTCGGCGATCTGGCGGTCGGCCTCGGCCTTCTCCTTGGCGCCGGAGATCAGAAAATTGCTGGAGATGCGCTTGTAGATAGGCAGGTTGAGGTTGATGCCGACCGGCAAATTGAGGCACAGACCCTGGTCGCGGCGGCTTTCCGGCGCCAGCGCCATGCCGAGCCGGATCGCATCGTGCTCGGAGTTGACCTGGACCTCCTTGCCTTGCCAGAGAATCTGGCCGGCCGACTTCCTGTGGCGGCCGTAAAGCGTGGTGACGAACTCGCTGCGGCCGGCACCGATCAGGCCGTAGAGGCCGACGATCTCGCCGGCGCAGACGGTCACCGAGACATTCTCGAAGCCTTTGCCCGAAAGGTTCCTCGTCTCGACAATCGTGGCGCCGGGGGTGAAATGTTCCTTGTGGTAGATCTGCTCGATCGAGCGGTTGATCATCAGCTTGACCAGTTCGGGCTCGTCGGTCTCGGCGATGTTGCGGGTGCCGACCAGAGTGCCGTCGCGCAGCACGGAAACGCGGTCGGCGAGCTCGAACACTTCCTCCATGCGGTGGCTGATATAAATGATGGTGACGCCTTCGCCTTTGAGCCGGCGGATCAGCTTGAAGAGCTGGTCGGCCTCCTTGCGGGTGAGGTAAGCGGTCGGCTCGTCGAAGATCAGGAATTTTGTCCCGCGCACGGTAGCGCGGGCGGCGGCGATCAGCTGCTGCTGCCCGATGGTGAGATCGCCGAGCATGACATGCGCCGGCAAGTCGAAGCCCAGCCCGTCGATGATCTTCTGCGCGTCCTTGACCATGGCGCGCTGCTGCAGGAGGCCGAAGCGTGACTCCTCCTCGCCGAGGAACATGTTGGCGGCGACGGTGAGATGGCGGCAGAGCACCACCTCCTGGTGGACGGCGTTGATGCCCAGCGCCATCGCCTCATGCGGCGTGGCCAAGGCGGTCGGCTTGCCTTCCCAGATCACCTCGCCGGAGGTGCGCGGCATGACGCCGGTCAGGAGTTTTATCAGGGTCGACTTGCCGGCGCCGTTCTCGCCGACGATCGCGTGGATCTCGCCTGCCTTGAAGGCAAGATGCACAGGTTTCAGCGCATGCGTGCCGGGGTAGCGCTTTTCCAGGCCGTTGAGCTCGAGGATCGTCCTGCCCGGTTCCAGCGTGGGGGCCGGATGCAATTCCTGCGCCGTCGACGTCATGACAATCCTCCCAGATTGGCCTCAACCATTGGGTACGCAGCGATGCGTCTGGCGCGCATCTTGAAGGCGGAGCCTAAATCGGGCCGGCGAATTTCCAAATCGCCCCGATGGATGTTTCCGGGGCGCGAGGCCCCGGAAACAACTGTCGCGATGCTGCTCACTTGAGCTTCGGGTTGAGCAGCGCGTCGATCTTGGGATCCTTCATGTTGTCTTTGGTGACGAGGTTCGCGCCGGTGTCGACATTGGCCTCGACCTTCTCGCCCTTCGAGGCGGCCAAGGCGGTCTTGATGCCGTCATAGCCCATCCGGTACGGATCCTGGACGACCAGGCCCGAGATGACGCCGTCATTGAGGAACTTGATCAGCTTTTCGTCGCTGTCGAAGCCGATCAGCGCCACCTTGCCGCCGAGATTGTTTTCGGCGATCGCCTGGCCGACGCCCTGCGCCATGATCAGGTTCGAGGCGAAGATGCCCTTGAGGTCCGGATTGGCGGTGATCAGATCGGTCGCGATGTTGAGGCCGGTGGTGGCCTGGCCGTCGGCATATTTGTCGGCGACAAGCTCGAGGCCCGGATACTTGGCCTTGATCTGTTCGATGAAGCCTTGCTTGCGCTGCTCGAGCGAGCCGGCGCCGGGAAGTGCCGTGATCAGCGCGACCTTGCCTTCCACCTTGCCGCCGTTAGCGGCGCCGATTGCGGCGGCGAGGCCGTCAGCGGCGACGCGGCCGCCCTGCACGTTGTCGGTGGTCAGGAAGGAGGTGAAGGCCTTGGAATCGGCGCCGGAGTCGATGCCGATGACCTTGACCTTGGAGGCAGCCTCGTCGATCGGCTTGCCGAGTGCCTTGAACTCGGTCGGCGAGATGACGACGGCCGCCGGGTTGCTGGCGACGGCGTTTTCCAGGATCGAGATCTGGCCGTTGACGTCGGTTTCGGCCTGGGCGCCGAGTTCCGGCACGTTGACGCCGAGATCCTTGCCGGCCTTGCGGGCGCCGGCCAGAACGATCTGCCAGTAGAAGGATGTGGTATCCTTGACGATGATCGGAATGGTCACGTCGGCCGCCGAGGCGGGCGCGGAATGCATCGCGCCGGCGAGCATCGAAGCGGCGGCCAAAGCCACGAAGGCGCGGCGGTTGAGAAGGCTGGTCACGAATTTCATTAGGTTCCTCCCTAAGTCGCCTGGTGAAGGTTGCGGAAGCTCCATCTGGATAGGCGCGGCCCAAACAGAACTTTATCAATAAAAAACAGATACCGTTTTTTGATAGAGCATTGCTGTGACCGATGCAAGCGATGTCTGCTGCCGTGCGCGATGCGGGCTAGGGTCCGTTCGGCTCGTCCTTGGGCAGTGCTCGGATGCTCCCGTTCCTCCTTATCGGCATGGAACAATAATTTCATAATTCTGTCAATGTGGAATATTCATTCCATAGAAAAGCCTGCACGATTGTGAAGGTCGCCTCCTGTTGTCGGGGGGCGCTTCCGACGCGATAACGGCCTTTGATTAAAGCGTCGCGCCGAGGTGCCACGGCACGAATTCGTTGTCGCCGTAGCCGAACGCCTCGCTCTTGGTCTTGCGGCCGGACGCCGTCTCGATGATCAGCTCGAAGATCTCGCGGCCCATGTCGGCGATGGTCTTCTCGCCCGAGGCGATAACCCCGCAATTGACGTCCATGTCCTCTTCCATCTGGTGATACATGGTCGAATTGGTGGCGACCTTGATCGACGGCGTCGGCCGGCAGCCAAAGCAGGAGCCGCGGCCGGTGGTGAAGACGATGACATTGGCGCCGCCGGCGACCTGGCCGGTGGCCGAAACCGGATCGTAGCCGGGCGTGTCCATGAACACCAGGCCGCTGCCCGAGACTTTCTCGGCATAGCCGAAGACGCCGTTGAGCGGCGTCTGGCCGCCCTTGGCGACCGCGCCCAGCGATTTCTCGAGGATCGTGGTCAGGCCGCCGCGCTTGTTGCCGGGCGAGGGATTGTTGTCGATCGAGGCGCCGTGCTTGGCGGTATGGTCCTCCCACCATTTCACAAAGCCGTCGAGCTTGGCGGCGATCTCGGGCGAGGCGGCGCGGTAGGCCAGCAGATGCTCGGCGCCGTAGATCTCGGTCGTCTCCGACAAGATGCCGATGCCGCCGCAGTCTGCCAGGATATCGACGGCGGCGCCCAATGCCGGATTTGCCGTGATGCCGGACATGCCGTCCGAGCCGCCGCATTGCAGCCCGACAACGATCTCCGAGACCGGGATCGGCTCACGCTGCAGCTGGCCCACTTCCTCGGCGATCTCGGCCAGAACGCCCATCGCGCGCTCGACCGATTTGCGCGAGCCGCCGGCTTCCTGGATGTTGAAATGCCGCTTTCCCGCGGCCACGCCCTTCTGGCCGTAAAGCGTGAGTTGGTTGACCTCGCAGCCCAGGCCCACCATTAGCACGCCGCCGAAATTCGGATGGCGCGCATAGCCGGCTAAAGTGCGGTGCAGAACCATCATGCCGTCGCCGGTGGCACTCATGCCGCAGCCCTGGCCGTGCACGATCGGCACGAAGCCGTCGATGCCGGGATATTTCGGCAGAAGTGTGCGGTTGGCTTCGTCCGCAATGGCGTGGCAGACGGTCGACGAGCAATTGACGCTGGCGATGATGCCGATGAAGTTGCGCGTGCCGGAGCGCCCATCGGCGCGGCGGTAGCCCATGAAGGTGCGCTTGCGGTCGGCCTCGGTGGCGTGCTCGGCCTCGCTCGGCGGCACCACCGGCAAGCGGCCGCTCTCGAAAACCAGATTGTGCGAATGAACATGCTCGCCGGGCGCAATGTCTTGCGTGGCGCGGCCGATCGCCTGCGCGTATTTCACAACCGCTTCGCCCGCCGGGATCGGCTTGATCGCCACCTTGTGGCCCGGCTCGATCACGGCAGTCGCGGTTGCGGCGCCCGGCAATGGCGTTCCAATCTCGATGCGCCCGTTGGCAACGGCGACATTATCGGAGGGTGAGAGAAGGATGGTGTTTGCAACGTTCACGGGCGGCTGTCCTGGGTGATCCTGGGAATGCGGGCGGATTGACTTGCGCCCGTTTAAAGGTAATGTCTTTTATCGGGAAAAAACAATTTTGCGTCAATTGTTTTTTCGCTCGGTCGGCGCTCGTCTTTTGGACGCCCGCGCCGCCCGTTTGGCAAGCCGGCGAAAAGCGTTCCGCTTTTCGGAGGCTTGCGCCAGAGCAATTCCAGGAAAAGGGCGTAGCGGCTTTCCGTCCGGAATTGCGCAGAAACAAAGATTTAGCGCAGTTCGGCGATTCCGAGAAACGCTGAACTGCTCTAGGAACACCGATCATATCGCGTTTCCGGCAGGCCGCCGCAAGCGTTGGGGGATACGGGGCATGTCGAAAAGCAACAATGTCTACAAGGATGCCTTCAACCGCTGCCTCAGGTTGCTCGACGAGACCAAGAGCCTGCCGTCGGAGCCTGAGCTCGGCACGCTGCTCGGCGTCAGCCGCACCACGGTGCGCAGCATCCTTGCGCGCATGGAAGAAACCGGGCTTATCGACTGGAACAAGCGTAATAAGACCGTGCTCAGGGCGCCGCGGTCCGAGGACTTCTTCCCCGAGGAGGAGACCGACTCGCTGGCCGAGATCATCGAGCGCTCTTTCATGCGGCGTCTGCTTGCGGGAGGCGCCGAAGCCGGCATGCAGATCAACGAGCTGGAGCTGGCGCGCGAGATCGGCGTCGGCACTACCAGCGTGCGCGAATTCCTGATCCGCTTCTCGCGCTTCGGCCTGATCGAGAAGCGGCGCAACAGCCATTGGGTGCTGAAGGGTTTCACGCGCGCCTTCGCGCTGGAGCTGACCGAGATCCGCGAGATTTTCGAGCTGCGTTCGGCGGCGGCTTTCGCCGCCCTGCCGGAAGATAGCGCGGTATGGGCCGATCTTGACCGGCTGGAACTCGAGCATCGCCAGCTCGCCAGCGAGATCGCTACGCGCTTCAACGAATTCTCCGAGCTCGACGAGCGCTTCCACCGGCTGATCCACCGCGCCTCGCACAATCGCTTCATCGTCGACTTCTACGATGTCATCGCTATGATCTTCCACTACCACTATCAGTGGAACAAGGCTGAGGAGCGCCAGCGCAACGAGGTCGCTATCCAGGAGCATCTCGCCTATATCGCGGCGCTGAAATCGCGCGATCCCGGCAAGGTGGACGCCGCCTGTCGCAAGCACCTGAAGTCGGCGCGCCAGACGCTGCTGACCTCAATTCCCGAAGGGCGGCAGATGCAGCCCGCCTAGGGTCTGTCGAGATTCAGGTGATGCCGGCCTGCGAAGGGCGGCTTCCTGCGCTTCCGGTGCTCGCGTACCTTAAGTACGCTCCGCTCCGGTTCTCGGAAGCCACCATTCTCGGCTCGGCCTGACCTGAATCTCGACAGACCCTCACGCATGTCGTCCAGAAGCGTGCAGCGGTTTTGGGACAACGACATGCATAAAAACAGCGCGTCGCGCCGCGTTGCCGCAGCGCGGTTTTGCCGATTTCCCGCGCGCATTCCCCGTGCTACCGTCGACGCGTTTCCGGGAGAGGCTTTGCGTTGGATATCCGGCTGAGACGATGGAGCATGCCGGCCGCGTTCGTCGCGGCGCTGCTTCTATTGCTTCAGTCCTCTCTCGGCGCTTTCGCCTTCGGCGCGCCTTCGCAGGTCGACGCCTTCGGCAACGTCATCTGCACGCATGAAGGGGCTGTAAAACTCCCCGGCGGCGATCCCCATCAACAACATCTGCCGGCCTGCTGCTCGCTCGGCTGCAACATGGTTTCGGCGGCGCATATACCGCCGCCAGAGGCCGTCGCCCTGGCCAGGACCCAGCTTTTCGAGGCCGTCGCCTTCCAGCTTCCGGCCTTCCGGCACCAGGATTTCGCCCGCGACCGCTCTCCGGCCAATCCGCGCGCGCCGCCGGCGATGGTCTGATCCGCGGAACTTTCCGCAGGCCTATTCATCCAAAGATCAGACTGTTCGCGGCCGCATTCCGGCGCGATCCCGTACTCATGGAGCAACGATGTCCAATCTTCTTCCCAAAGCGCAAGCCTTCGCCCTTCGCGGCGCGCCGCCGTTTCACCTCCCGCTGCGCGTTGGCCTTGCCGTGCTCAGCCTTTTCTTTCTCTTGGCCTGCATTCCCGCCGCCCTAGCGCATGAGTTCAAGGTCGGCGATCTCGAGATCGAGCATCCCTGGTCGCGGGCGACGCCGTCGGGCGCCAAGGTGGGCGGCGGCTATTTCACCGTGATCAACAAGGGCAGCGCGCCGGACCGGCTGCTGTCGATCTCCTCCGACATCTCCGAAAAGGCCGAACTGCATGAGATGGGCGTCAAGGACGGCGTCATGACCATGCGGCCGGTCGAGGGCGGGCTGGAGATCCCGGCCGGCGGCAAGGTCGCGCTGAAGCCGGGCGCCTATCACCTGATGTTCACCGGCTTGAAGCGGCAGCCGAAGCAGGGCGAGAAATTCTCCGCGACGCTGACCTTCGAGAAGGCGGGCAGCGTCACCGTCGAGTTCGCCGTCGAAGGCATGGGCGAGACGGGCACCGGCGATATGGACATGGATCACGCCGACTAACCCGTCAATTCGAAATCGAGGCACAATTCATGAAGAAGTATGTTTTGGCGGCGGGCGCGCTTTGCGCGCTCGGGACCAATGCCGCGCTCGCCCACATCACGCTCGAAACGCAGGAAGCGGCCGTCGGCTCGACCTACAAGGCCGTCTTGCGCGTGCCGCATGGCTGCGAGGGCAAGGCAACGACCGCGGTGCGTGTGCAGATACCCGAAGGCGCCATCGCGGTGAAGCCGATGCCCAAGCCCGGCTGGACGCTGCAGGTCAAGAAGGGCAAATACGAGAAATCCTACCAGCTCTATGGCGAGACCTTGACCACCGGCGTGAAGGAAATCGACTGGAGCGGCGGCAATCTGCCGGACGAATTCTATGACGAATTCGTCTTCCGCGCTTCGCTGGCGGCCGATCTGCCGGCCGGCCAGATGCTCTATTTCCCGGTGGTGCAGGAATGCGGCGACGCCGCCGAGCGCTGGATCGAGATCCCGGCGGCCGGCCAGGACGAGGACGCCTTGGAAACGCCCGCGCCCGGCATCAAATTGCTGCCGAAGAAATGATCTCTGTTGGCGCGCTCCCTCGGGATGCGCCAACATTTCCAGTTATGACGGCATGAACGCAGCACTGCCTTCCTCGATGAACTGCATGCTTGCCGGCTCGCTTGTCTGGCTGGCGGCAATGCTCGTGGCGATGGCGCTGCTCGTCGTGCCCGGCCGCGCTTTGGCGCATGCCGCGCTGGTCGCGACCGACCCGGCTGACGGCGCCGTGCTGACGCAAAGTCCCGGCAAATTCTCGCTGACCTTCAGCGAGCCCGTCTCGCCGCTGGTGCTGACGCTTGTGCGGCCGGACGGCTCACAGCTTGCGCTGACATCCTTCCGCCTCAAGGACCAGACCGTCGAGATCGACAATCCCGAAGCGCTCAAATCCGGCACGCATGTGCTGAGTTGGCGAGTCGTTTCGGTCGATGGTCATCCGGTCGGCGGCTCGGCGCTGTTTTCTATGGGCGCGCCAAGCGCGGCACCAGTGGCGGGTGAGGCCATCGACTGGACGCTGCGGGCAGCGATCTGGCTCGGCAAGCTGTTTCTCTATGCCGGACTTTTTCTCGGCATCGGCGGCGCGTTCGCACTTGCCTGGCTCGCCGAGGACCGGCGCCGCGGCCGACGCTTCGTCATCGCGGCGCTTCTTATCGGTCTCGTCGGAGCGCCGCTTTCGCTCGGCCTGCAGGGGCTGGATGCGCTCGGCGCGCCGCTCGCCCGGTTTGCGACACCGGCTGTCTGGAAGACCGCGCTCGAGACGAGCTTCGTCTGGACGATGCTGCTCGGCCTGATCGCGCTCGGCTTGGCTTTGCTTTCTCTTGCCGGACCGTCGGGCTTGCGCAAGCTGGCGGCGTCCGTATCACTGCTCGGTGTTGGCGCGGCCCTTGCTGCGAGCGGTCACGCCAGCGCCGCCGAACCGCAATGGCTGACGCGGCCGCTGGTGTTCCTGCACGGCACCGCGATCGCCTTCTGGGCCGGCGCGCTGGCGCCGCTCGGCCTCGCGCTGCGGCAGCAGCCGGCGGAAGCGAAGGTCTTTCTGCGGCGCTTCTCGCGCGCGATCCTGCCGGTCGTGGCTGTCCTTGCCGCCAGCGGCATCGTGCTGGCGATCATCCAAGTGCAGCAGCCGGCGGCGCTGATCCATACCGCTTATGGCCGGCTGCTGCTGCTCAAGCTCACGCTGCTGCTCTTCCTGTTCACGTTGGCCGCCATCAACCGCTGGACGTTGACCGCGCCCGCCGAGGCCGGCGACACCGAGGTGCAGCGGCGGATGGCGCGCTCGATCGGCATCGAGGTGGTCATCGTGCTTGCCATTTTCGGCGTCGCCGCCGGCTGGCGCTTCACCCCGCCGCCACGCGCGCTGGCGATCGCCGCCGCGCAGCCGGTGTCGATCCACGTCCATGCGCTGAAGGCGATGGCCGATCTCAGCATCACGCCAGGCCATGCCGGCGAGGTCGCCGCTTCGATGATGATCATGACCGGCGATTTCGGGCCTCTCGACGCCAAGGCGGTGACGCTGGTGCTGTCGAAGCCGGATTCCGGCATCGAGCCGATCAAGTGGCCGGCGAGAAAACCCGGCGACGGCACCTGGCGTATCGACAATCTCGCTATCCCGCTTCCCGGCCGCTGGAACGCCCGGCTCGATATCCTCGTTTCGGACTTCGAGGTGGTGAAGGTCGAGGCGCCAATTAATATTCGCGCAGAGTGAAATTGAGAGTGAATGGTGAATAGCAGGCGATTTTCGTTTCCGCGTCGCGACGACGTTCGCCTGTCCATTTCACTATTCACCATTCACCATTTCGCCCTCAGTCTTCACCCTTGGTCTCACCGACCTCGACACAATTCTGCGAGACGGTTGACGCCGCCGCCAAGGCCCGTCATTCATCTGGGAAAGGCGTTCTCCAGGACGCAGCCTACAAGAAGCATCCGAACGCAGGGAAGAAACGATGGAAAAAGCCGAAATCGGCCTGATCGGCCTTGGCACGATGGGTTCCAACCTGGCGCTCAACATCGCCGAGCACGGGCACCGCATCGCAGTCTTCAACCGCACGCCGTCGCGCACCGACGCCTTTGTCGAGAGTGCCGGTTCGCTGAAGGACATGGTCGTTCCCTGCTACAGCCTGGAGGAGCTCGCCGCCGCGATCCGGCCTCCGCGGCCGATCATCATCATGGTGCTGGCCGGCAAGCCGGTCGACGAGCAGATCGCGGCGCTGCGCGGCGTGCTGTCGGCCAACGACATCGTGATCGATGCCGGCAACGCCAATTTCCGCGACACGATGCGCCGCTTCTCGGAGCTGTCCGGCTCGGGCCTGACCTTTATCGGCATGGGCGTGTCGGGCGGCGAGGAGGGCGCGCGGCACGGCCCCTCGATCATGGTCGGCGGCACTGAGGAGTCCTGGAAGCGCGTCGAGAAAGTGCTGACGGCGATCTCGGCCAAGTTCAAGGGCGAGCCCTGCGCCGCCTGGCTCGGCACCGACGGCGCCGGCCATTTCGTCAAGACCATCCACAACGGCATCGAATATGCCGACATGCAGATGATCGCCGAGATCTACGGCATCTTGCGCGACGGCCTCGGCATGGCGCCGAAGGAGATCGGCAAGGTCTTCGAAGAATGGAACAAGGGCCGGCTCAATTCCTACCTGATCGAGATCACCGCAAAAGTTCTCGCCGCCGACGATCCCAAGACCGGCAAGCCGGTTGCCGACATCATCCTCGACCGCGCCGGGCAGAAGGGCACCGGCAAATGGTCGGTCATCGAAGCGCAGCAGCTCGGCATTCCGGCGACGGCGATCGAGGCGGCGGTCGCGGCGCGCGTGCTGTCCTCGATCAAGGATGAGCGGCAGGCGGCGGAAAAGGCCTATGGCAATATCGGCGTCGAAAAGATTTCCGGCGACAGCGGCGCGCTGCTCAAGGACCTGGAGTTGGCATTGTTCGCCGGCAAGATCGCGGCTTACGCGCAAGGTTTCGCGGTGATGAGCGGCGCCTCCAAGGAATTCAACTGGAATCTGCCCATGCCGACCATCGCCAAGATCTGGCGCGCCGGCTGCATCATCCGCTCGCAGATGCTGGACACGATGGCCGAGGCCTTCGGCTCAGGCAGCGCTTCCACCAATCTGCTGATGGCGCCGGCCTTCATCGCCATGATGAAGGAGGCGCATCCGTCGCTGAGGCGCATCGTGGCGCGCGCCTCCGAGGCCGGCTCGCCGGTGCCGGCGCTGTCGTCGGCGCTCGCCTATTTCGACAGCTACCGCCAAGGACGCGGCACCTCGAACCTGATCCAGGCGCAGCGCGACTTCTTCGGCGCGCACGGCTTCGAGCGCATCGGGGAAGAGGGGGCGTTTCATGGCCCATGGGGGAGTGGGGCCGCCTAGGGCCAGGTGAGGCCGGCCTGCAAATGGCGGCTTCCTGCGCTTCCGGTGCTCACGTACTTTAAGTACGCTCCGCTCCGGTTCTCGGAAGCCACCATTTTCGACTCGGCCTGACCTGCCCCTCAAGTCGCGCCAGTCAGCCGCGATAGGGCAAAACCTCGCTCGGCGTGCTGAGCGATTGCAGCGTGCCTGGATCGGCGCCGCCGATCCAGCCGAGGACGGCGCGGGCGAGCTCGGAGCCGGCGAGCCGGAAATTCTCGTTGACGACGAGCAGCTCTCGCCGGAACAGATGCAGCAATTCCGACGATTGTTTCGACACCACGTCGACGTCGCGGCCGAGCTTCAGCCCGGCATCCTCAATGCCGGCCACGATGGCGAGCGTCGCGGCGGCGGCGCTGCTGACAAAGCCGTCCGGACGGTCCTTGCGCCGCATCAATTGCGCGGTCCGCATCCTGATCTGCTCGATCGACTGATCGATGGAGACGGTGTTGAACGGCACCTCGCTGGCACCCACTTCGCTCAGCGCATCGGCAAAGCCGGCGACCGTATGGCCGTGATAGGTGAGGCCGACCGGAGGCGTCACCAGGGCAAGCCGGTTGCGGCCCCTGCCGGCGAGGTAGCGGACGGCTTCGCCGGCAAAGGCATAATTGTCGAAGTCGTGATAGGGATGCACCAGCCCCATGTCGGTGCGACCATGCGTGGCGAAGGGAATGCCGCGCTCCAGCATATAGCGCGCCCGTGGATCGTTGGGCTGGGTGCGCGAGATGATGACGCCGTCGGCCGAGCCCGTCTCGACCAGATAGCGCACCGGGTCCAGCGGATCCTGCGAGCGCGAATAGGGCGTGACGATCAGATGGTAGGGCGTGTCGGCGATCACCTCGGTGACGCCGTAGATGATGTCCGAGACGAAGCTCATGAGCTCGTGCTCGGTGTTCAGCACAAGCGATATCACGTTGGTCTTGCCGGTTCTCAAGCGCACGCCGGCGCGGTTCGGGCGATAGCCGATCTGCTTGGCGACGAGCTGGACGCGGCGCCTGGTCTCGGCGCCGATCTCGGGCGCATCCTTTAGCGCGCGCGAGACTGTCGTGACGCCCAGCCCGGTCATGAAGGCAAGCGTCTTCAACGTCGGCCGTTCCTTGCCCGACGTGTCGTCGTCGCCCTTCTTCGTTATCCGTCTATCCATCGTCCCGCCCGTCAGGCGCATAGCAGTCGCGGGGCCGACCGGCAATCGTGCGGCGGTGACATTTGCGCGACCTTCAGTTTGCGGCTCGGCTCAATATACTGAAACGTTACAGATTGCCAATCTTCGTGATCAACCGGCAAGGTCGCGCCGCCGGCATCGCGGATGCGGAGAGGAGCCGAAAGTCGCTGGAATCACAAAGAAATATCGGTCCGGGCCTGCTTTTGGCACCAATCGACTGATCTGACACCGACATTGCCGCCTCGGGAGAAAGATTTTGTTCGCGTCGCGAAAAAATCTTGGCCGGCCTCAAGGCGAGGGGTTGCCTAGGCGGATCATTTGCCGTATCGAAAATCTGTAACGTTTCAGATTCTGGGAGGAGCCGAAATGCGATACAAATTCCTGACTGCCGCCTTTGCCGCGACAGTTGCGCTCAATTTCGCCGGTCCGGCGGCCGCGACCGACCTGGAAGTCACCCATTGGTGGACTTCCGGCGGCGAGGCGGCGGCGGTGGCCGAGCTTGCCAAGGCTTTCGACGCGACGGGCAACCACTGGGTCGACGGCGCCATTGCAGGCTCCGGCGGCACGGCGCGGCCGATCATGATCAGCCGCATCACCGGGGGCGATCCAATGGGCGCCACCCAGTTCAACCACGGCCGCCAGGCGGAGGAACTGGTGCAGGCCGGGCTGATGCGCGACCTCACCGATATCGCCACCAAGGACAAGTGGACGGAGATCGTGCGGCCGAAGAGCCTGCTCGATAGTTGCACCATCGACGGCAAGATCTATTGCGTGCCGGTCAATATCCATTCCTGGCAGTGGCTGTGGCTGTCCAACGAGGCCTTCCAGAAGGCCGGCCTGCCTGTGCCGAAGGACTGGAATGAATTCGTGGCGGATGCGCCGGCGCTGGAAAAGGCGGGCATCATTCCGCTCGCGGTCGGCGGACAGGCCTGGCAAGCCTCGGGCGCCTTCGACGTGCTGATGGCCGCGACCGGGGGCACCGACACGTTCCTCAAGGTCTACAAGGACAAGGACGCCACCTTCGCGGCAGGCCCGGAGATCGCCAAGGTGTTCAAGGCGGCGGACGACGCCCGCAAGATGGCCAAGAACACCAATGTGCAGGACTGGAACCAGGCCACCAATCTGGTCATCACCGGCAAGGCCGCCGGCCAGATCATGGGCGACTGGGCGCAGGGCGAGTTCCAGGTTGCCGGCAAGACGGCCGGCAAGGACTATACCTGCCTGCCCGGCCTCGGCCTGAACGAAGTCATCGCCACCGGCGGCGACGCCTTCTACTTCCCGCTGCTGAAAGATGCCGACAAGTCCAAGGCGCAGGCGGTGCTCGCCGAGACCTTGCTCGATCCGAAGACCCAGGTCGCCTTCAACCTCAAGAAGGGCTCGCTGCCGGTGCGTGGCGACGTCGACCTCAACGCGGCGAACGACTGCATGAAGAAGGGCCTCGCCATCCTCGCCAAGGGCGCCGTTATGCCGTGGACGGACCAACTGCTTTCGCAGGACAGCCAGAAGCAGAAGGAGGACCTGTTCTCCGAGTTCTTCGCCAAACCGGACATGACAGTCGAAGAAGCGCAGAAGCGCTTCGCCGCCATCATCGCTTCGGCCGATTGATCTACCGGCGCCCCGCCAGCTCCCGGTCCCTGCCTAACGGGGGTCGGGAGCATGATGTCCTCATTGCCCCAGCCCGGCTGTCGAGATGAGCAATAGCGAACGTCCCAACCAGCTTTTCCGTAACCTCAATGCGAAGATCGCATCGATTCCGATGGTGCTCACCGCGCTTGTGGTGTTCGTCGGCGGCACGGCCTGGACGGTTCTCTACTCCTTCACCAATTCGAAGCTGCTGCCACGGCTCAACTTCGTCGGCCTCGACCAGTATCATCGGTTGTGGGCGACGCCGCGCTGGCTGATCTCGATCGAGAACCTCCTGATCTACGGCGTGATCTCGCTGGTGTTCTCGCTGGTGATCGGCTTCGTCCTGGCGGCGCTCCTCGACCAGAAGATCCGCTTCGAGGATACGTTCCGCACCATCTTCCTCTATCCCTTCGCGCTCTCCTTCATCGTCACCGGGCTGGTCTGGCAATGGCTGCTCAACCCGGATTTCGGCATCCAGCGCGTCGTGCGCGACCTCGGCTGGACGAGCTTCAGCTTCGACCCGCTCTATAATTCCAGCATCGTCATCTACGGCATTTCCATCGCCGCGCTCTGGCAGGGCACGGGGCTGATCATGTGCCTGATGCTTGCCGGCCTGCGCGGCATCGACGAAGACATATGGAAGGCGGCGCGAGTGGACGGCATCCCGATGTGGAAGACCTACCTGTTCATCGTCATCCCGATGATGCGGCCGGTCTTCATCACCACGCTGGTCATCATCGCCGCCGGCATCGTCAAGGTCTATGACCTCGTCGTGGCGCAGACCAGCGGCGGGCCGGGCATCGCCTCCGAAGTGCCGGCAAAATACGTCTACGACTACATGTTCTTCGCCCAGAATCTCGGCCAGGGTTTCGCCGCCTCGACCATGATGCTGCTCTCGGTGATGATCGTCATCGTGCCATGGGCCTATCTCGAATTCGGAGGCCGCCGGCGTGGTTGATGTCGCTGCCTCCCCATCTGATGCGGGCGTCCTTCGGCGCGACGAAGCCGGGCCTGCCGGCGCGAAGCCGCGGCATGCGCTCTCGCGCCGCAACATCTTCCTCTACGGCACGCTGATCGTGGTGGCGCTCTATTACCTTTTGCCGCTCTACGTGATGATCGTCACGTCGCTGAAGGGCATGCCGGAAATCCGCCTCGGCAACATCTTCTCGCCGCCGGTGGAAATCACCTTCGAACCCTGGGTGAAAGCTTGGGCGACCGCCTGCACCGGCCTCAACTGCGACGGGCTTTCGCGCGGTTTCTGGAATTCGGTGCGCATCACCGTGCCGTCGGTGCTGCTGTCGATCGCGATCGCCTCGGTGAACGGCTATGCCTTGGCCAACTGGCGCTTCAAGGGCGCCGACACCTTCTTCATCATCCTGATCGTCGGCGCCTTCATCCCCTACCAGGTGATGATCTACCCCATCGTCATCATCCTGCGCGAGATCGGCATATACGGCACGCTGACCGGCCTTGTGATCGTGCATTCGATCTTCGGCATGCCGATCCTGACGCTCTTGTTCCGCAACTATTTCACGTCGATGCCGGAGGAACTGTTCCGCGCGGCGCGCGTCGACGGCGCCGGCTTCTGGGGCATTTATCTGCGCATCATGCTGCCGATGTCGCTGCCGATCTTCGTCGTCGCCATCATCCTGCAGGTCACCGGCATCTGGAACGACTTCCTGTTCGGCGTCGTCTACACGCGCCCCGACACCTACCCGATGACGGTGCAGCTCAACAACATCGTCAATTCGGTGCAGGGCGTGAAGGAATACAACGTCAACATGGCCGCGACGATCCTCACCGGACTCGTTCCGCTCATCGTCTATTTCATTTCCGGCAAGCTCTTCGTGCGCGGCATCGCGGCCGGCGCAGTGAAAGGATGATGATGGCAGCGGCAATCGCCAATCCCAGCGTGTCGATCCAGGACCTGTCGCTCAATTTCGGTGTGATGTCGGTGCTGAAGACGCTCAATCTCGACGTCGCCGAGGGCGAGTTCATCGTGCTTCTGGGACCGTCCGGCTGCGGCAAATCCACCTTGCTCAACTGCATAGCCGGCCTGCTCGACATTTCGGAAGGTCGCATCTTCATCAAGGGCAAGAACGTCACCTGGGAGGAGCCTAAGGACCGCGGCATCGGCATGGTGTTCCAGTCCTACGCGCTCTATCCGCAGATGACGGTGGAGAAGAACCTGTCCTTCGGTCTGCGCGTTGCGGGCCTGGCCAAGGACGAGATCGCCAAGCGCATCGCACGCGCCGCCGAGATCCTGCAGATCCAGCCGCTGTTGCAGCGCAAGCCCTCGGCGCTCTCCGGCGGCCAGCGCCAGCGCGTGGCGATCGGGCGGGCACTGGTGCGCGACGTCGACGTCTTCCTGTTCGACGAGCCGCTCTCCAATCTCGATGCCAAGCTGCGAGCGGAACTGCGCGTCGAGATCAAGCTGCTGCACCGCAAGCTCGAAAACACCATGATCTACGTCACCCACGACCAGATCGAGGCAATGACGCTCGCCGACCGCATTGCCGTGATGAAGGGCGGTGTCATCCAGCAGCTCGACGCGCCGCAGACCATCTACAACCGTCCGGTCAATCGCTTCGTTGCCGGCTTCCTCGGCTCGCCGGCGATGAACTTTGTCGACGGCCATTTGGAAAACGCGGATGGCGGCTGGCATTTTCTCGCCGATGGTCTGAAGATTCCACTCAGTACCTATGATTTCGATCGGCAGCCGGAACCCGGACCAGCCGTGTTCGGCATCAGGCCCGAACATGTGAGTCTGAACAGCGGCGCCGGCTGGCCATTCTCGGCGGCCAGCAAAGTCGAAGTGGTGGAACCGATGGGCTCCGACACGCTGGTCTGGCTGCAGCTCGCTCAACAGAAATTCAGCGTCCGGGTTACCTCGGAGCGTACGCCCCGGAATGATGAGGCGGTGACCGTCGGCTTCGATCCGATGCGCGCTTCGCTCTTCGATGCCCAGACCGGCAACCGCCTTTAACCTCCCAAGCAGAACGGACAGGACATGAACTGGTCATTCCAACTCTACAGCGCTCGCAATTTTCAACCATGGAACGACGTGGTGAAAATGCTCGGCGAGCTCGGCTACAGCCAGGTCGAAGGCTTTGGCGGCGTCTATGACAACCCGAAGGCGTTTCGCGCCGAGCTCGACAAGAACGGGCTTGCGATGCCGACCGGGCATTTCTCGATCGAGGCGCTGGAGAACGATTTCGACGGCGTGCGCAAGATCGCCGACGCGCTCGGTATCAGGCTTCTGATCTGCCCCTATCTGATGCCCGATCAGCGCCCGTCCGATGCCGCCGGCTGGCGCGGCTTCGGCGAGCGCCTCGCCAAGGTCGGCGAGGCGGCAAAAAAGGCCGGCTACGGCTTTGCCTGGCACAACCACGATTTCGAGTTCAAGGCGCTTGCGGACGGCTCGCTGCCGCAGGACCACATCCTGTCCGCGGCACCGGACATCGGCTGGGAAATGGACGTCGCCTGGGTGGTGCGCGGCGGCGCCGATCCGCTGCCCTGGATCGAGAAGCATGGCAAGCGGATCGTTGCCGTCCACGTCAAGGACATGGCGAAGCCGGGCGAGGGGCTGGACGAGGACGGCTGGTCCGATGTCGGTCACGGCACGATCGACTGGGCGGGCCTGTTCAAGACGTTGCGCGCCAAGAGCGCGGCGCAGTATTTCGTCATGGAGCAGGACAACCCCAACGACATCGAGCGCTATGCCCGCCGCTCAATCGCAGCAGCCAAGAGCTGGCAGGAGTAATCGAAATGGCAGAGAAACTTGGCATCGGCGTCATCGGCTGCGGCAACATCTCGAAGGCGTATTTCTCGCTGGCGCCGCTGTTCCGCGGCATCAAGATGCGCGCCTGCGCGGATATTAACATGGAGGCCGCGAAAGCGCGGGCGAAGGAGTTCAAGCTCCGCGCCGAGACGGTCAACGACCTGCTCAAGGACGACGAGATCGACATCATCGTCAACCTGACGGTTCCGGCCGTGCACTACGAGATCTCCAAAGCGGTGCTCGACGCCGGCAAGCATGTTTATTCGGAAAAGCCGTTCGTCTTGTCGATCGAGGAAGGGCTCGATCTCAAGAAACGGGCCGAGAAGAAGGGCCTGCGCATCGGTTCGGCGCCGGACACCTTCCTCGGCGGCGCGCACCAACTGGTCCGCGATCTCATCGACAGCGGCAAGCTGGGCGCCATCACCAGCGGCACCTGCCATGTGATGGGCCACGGCATGGAGCACTGGCACCCCAACCCGGATTTCTTCTTCCAGCCGGGCGCCGGCCCGGTGCTCGACATCGGGCCATACTATGTCACCAACCTGATTCAGCTGATCGGGCCGGTGAAGCAGGTGGCCGCCTTCGCAACGACGCCGGCCAAGGAGCGCACCATCAGCTCCAAACCGCGGGCGGGCGAGAAGATCCCGGTGAACACGCCGACCACCATCCATGCGCTGCTCGAATTCGCGAATGGCGCGGTGATCACGCTCAACACCTCCTGGGACGTCTGGAGTCATGGCCACGCGCCGATGGAGCTCTACGGCGAATTGGGCACCGTCTTCGTGCCGGATCCGAATTTCTTCGGCGGCGATGTACGCTTCACCGACTCGGCCAAGCCGGTGAAGAGGCTGCCCAAGTGGAACCATCCGTTCGGCGTGCCGAACGAGATGCACGGCCAAGGCATGATGGCTAATTATCGCACCGCCGGCCTTGCCGACATGGCAATCGCGATTGGCGAAGGGCGGCCGCACCGCTGCTCGATGGAGCTGGCGCTGCACGCCGTCGATGTCATGACAGGCATCCTGCGCTCGGGCGAAAGCGGCAAATATGTCGCCATGCAGACGACCTGCGAGCGGCCGGCCGCGCTCGGCGTCAAGGACGCGAAGGCGTTGCTGGCGAAGAAAAAGTAGGTGGCAACCCCTCTCCCCGTTCCGGCGGGGAGAGGGTAAGGGTTAGGGGCAAGCATCGATTCAAATCAGGTTGGCGGTGGTCGCCACGCCGTTTCGATCCCGAAGGTTCCCCATGTCCTATGTCGCCGCCGAAAACCGCTACGAGAAGATGATCTATAATCGCTGCGGTCGGTCCGGCCTGAAGCTGCCGGCGATCTCGCTTGGGCTATGGCACAATTTCGGCAACGACACGCCGCACAGGACCAAGCAGGCGATCGTTCGCAAGGCCTTCGATCTCGGCATCACGCATTTCGATCTCGCCAACAATTACGGCCCGCCGCCCGGCTCGGCGGAAACCGCGTTCGGCGAGATTCTGCGCAGCGATTTCGCCGCCTATCGCGACGAGATGATCATCTCGACCAAGGCCGGCTACGAGATGTGGGCCGGTCCGTACGGCGAATGGGGCAGCCGCAAATATTTGCTCGCCAGCCTCGACCAGAGTCTCAAGCGAATGGGGCTCGACTACGTCGATATCTTCTATTCGCACCGTTTCGATCCCGACACGCCGCTCGAAGAAACGATGGGCGCGCTCGACCACGCGGTGCGCTCAGGCAAGGCGCTCTATGCCGGCATGTCGTCCTACAATTCGCAGCGCACGCGCGAGGCGGCCGACATTCTGCGCCAGCTCGGCACCCCTTGCCTCATCCACCAGCCGAGCTATTCGATGCTCAACCGCTGGGTCGAGGAGGATGGGCTGCTCGACACGCTGGAGGGGCTCGGCATCGGCTCGATCGTGTTCTCGCCGCTGGCGCAGGGCATGCTGACCGACAAATATCTCGGCGGCATCCCCGAGGGCAGCCGCGCATCCCAGGGCAAGTCGTTGCGACCGGCCTTCATCAACGACAAGTCGATCGCCAACATCAAGGCGCTCAACGCCATTGCCGGCCGCCGCGGCCAGACCTTGGCACAGATGGCGCTGGCCTGGGTGCTGCGCAAAGGCCGCGTGACCACGGCGCTGATCGGGGCCAGTCGGCCGGAACAGGTCGAGGATTGCGTCGGCGCGCTCAAGGCGCTCGAGTTCTCCGACGCCGAGCTCGCCGAGATCGACAGCCACGCCCGCGAGTCCGACATCAACCTCTGGGCGGCTTCGGCCGAACGCAAGGGGCCGCCGCGCAAGTAGCGATCAGCTGGAGAACCATCTCGTCGTGGCGCGCACCAGAAGGGATGCGCTGCTGCGGAAACAGTGGCAAAATCGCTCGTTCGTCGTTATCTCAGGGGAATTGAAGTCGTTCGCGAGATCTGCCGCGAGCGTCGATTGGGCGAACAAGATGACGGCAAGAGATGCGCTGACCAAGAACCAGCTCTGCGTGCTCGAGAAGCTCGAGGCGTCCAGCGGGCCGCTCAGCGCCTATACTTTGCTCGACCAGTTGCGCGAGCGCGGTTTCCGCGCGCCGCTGCAGGTCTACCGGGCGCTCGACACGTTGGTGAAGTCCGGCTTCGTGCACCGGCTCGAAAGCCTAAACTCCTTCGTCGCCTGCGCCGAGCCGCACGACCACAGCCATTCGATGACGGCCTTCGCCATCTGCGACAATTGCGGCCAGGTGACCGAGATGTCCGACCACGATGTCGGCCACCGGCTGGACGAATGGGTGCGCTCGACGGGATTTGCCGCCAAGAAGGCGGTGATCGAATTTCGCGGTGTGTGTGCAAAGTGCAGGGCCGAAGCGGCGTAAGCCTTCACTTCGTCATACTAGGGCGGAGCAAGGAGCGAAGCGACGCGCGCAGACCCTAGTATCCATTCCGTGACATACACGCACCGCCACGGTGCAGAATCTGCATTGACAAGCGGCGTGCTCGGCAAGCTATCCACAACCGCCGCGCACTACGGCGCGCGTCGCGGCATGGATCCTCGGGTCTGCGCGCGTCGCTTCGCTCCTTGCTCCGCCCGTGGATGACGAACGAACGTGAGACGCCTAATGCGCCTCATCCCAATTATCCGCGGCCCGCGCATCGACATGCAGCGGCACCGACATCGAGACCGCCGGCATCGGCGCATTCTCCATCACCTTGCGCACCACGGGGATCGTCGCCTCGACCTCCGCTTCCACCGTTTCGAAGATCAGCTCGTCATGCACCTGCAACAGCATGCGGGCGGAGAGCTTCGCCTTCTCCAGCGCTTCTTCCATATGGACCATGGCGCGGCGGATGATGTCGGCGGCGGTGCCTTGGAGCCTGGCGTTGATTGAGGCGCGCTCGTTGAAGGCGCGCACCGACGGGTTGGAAGCCCTTATCTCCGGATAGTGGATGCGGCGGCCGAAGATCGTCTCGACGAAACCGTTCTCCCGCGCATAGGCCTTGGTCTCCTCGATATAGTCCCGGATGCCGGGAAAACGTTCGAAATAGCGTTTGATGTAGGCGCCCGCCTCCTCGCGCGGGATCGACAGCTGGTTGGCGAGGCCGAAGGCCGAGATGCCGTAGATGATGCCGAAATTGATCGCCTTGGCGCGCCGGCGCACTTCCGAAGGCATGCCTTCGACCGGCACATTGAACATTTCCGACGCGGTGATGGCATGAATGTCGGCGCCGTCGGCGAAGGCCTGTTTGAGCTGCGGGATTTCGGCGACATGGGCAAGCACGCGCAATTCGATCTGGCTGTAGTCGGCCGAGACCAGCTTGTGGCCTTTCTCCGCAATGAAGGCGGTCCTGATCTTGCGGCCTTCCGCCGTGCGCACCGGGATGTTCTGCAGATTGGGATCGGAGGATGACAGCCGCCCGGTGGTGGTTGCTGCCAGCGCATAGGAAGTGTGGACGCGATTGGTGCCGGGGTTGATGAAACCGGGCAGCGCGTCGGTATAGGTCGACTTCAGCTTGGTGAGCTGGCGCCAGTCGACGATCTTGCGCGGCAGCTCATGGCCTTCGGCGGCGAGATCCTCCAGCAACTGTGCCGAGGTCGACCATTGGCCGGTCTTGGTCTTCGAGCCGCCCGGCAGCCCCATCTTGCCGAACAATATGTCGCCGAGCTGTTTCGGCGAGCCGATGTTGATGCGCTCGCCGACGATCCCGTAGATCTCTTCCTCGACGCGAGCCGCGCCTTGAGCCAGCTCGCCGGAGAGCCGCGACAGGATCTGGCGGTCGACCGAGATGCCGCGCTGTTCCATGCGGGCGAGCACCGGCACCAGCGGCCTTTCCAGACGCTCATAGACGGAAACGAGGCCCTTGGCGGCAAGCCTCGGCTTCAGCACCCGCCAGAGCTGCAGCGCCAGGTCGGCCTGCTCGGCAGCGTAGGCGGTCGCGCGTTCGATATCGACCTGATCGAAGCCGATGGCACTCTTGCCCGAGCCGGCGAGCTCCTTCTTCGAGGCCGGCGCGTGGCCGAGCCACTTCTCCGACAGCGAGACGAGGTCGTGACCGCCGGATGTGCCGGCATCGAGCACGTAGGAGATCAGCATCGTGTCGTCGAACGGACCGATCTCGATGCCGTGCCGGCTCATCACGACAATGTCGTATTTCATATCCTGGACGATCTTGAGGACCGATCGGTCCTCAAGCAGCGGCTTCAGCAGCGCCAGCGCCTTGCGGACCGGGATCTGGTTCTCCAGCATGCCGCCGCCGAGCAGGTCGCCATTGCCGCTCTTGTGGGCAAGCGGCACATAGACGGCGCGGCCAGGCGCGAGCGCGATGGACAGGCCGATCAGGTCCGCCCGCATCGGGTCGGACGAGCTGGTCTCGGCGTCGAACGCAAGGACACCGGCCTCGCGGGCTTCGGCTATCCAGGCCTCGAGCGCGGCCGTGTCGCGAATGGGCGCATAGGCCGAAGGGTCGATCTTGCGGGCGGCCGCCTGCTCCAGCCGCAGGGCAGAGAGGAGCGATGGGGTGTCGCCTTGCGGCGGCGCGTCCTCGCCCCTGACCGGCGCAGCCGGTTTTATGGCGTCGCCCTGTGTGGACGCGATCGGCCTTGGCACCGGCGGTGCGCCGGCGCCGACATCGGGGCCATGCGCGGTATCGGCGCGCTCGATGGTGACGGCGGTGGCCTGGACGTCGCCAATGTCGGTTGCGGTCGCTTCGGCGACGCGTCGGGTCAGTGTGGTGAACTCCATCGTCTTCAGGAAGCCGATCAGCTTCGGGCCATCCGGCGCATGCAGGACAAGATCGTCCAGCCCTTCCTTCAGCGGCACGTCGTTCTTCAACGTCACCAACTCGCGCGAGATGCGCGCCTTGTCGGCATTGGCGATGATGGTCTCGCGCCGTTTCTCCTGCTTGATCTCCGAAGCGCGCGCCAGCAGCCCGTCAAGGTCGCCGAACTGCTCCAGCAATTGCGCCGCGGTTTTCGGGCCAATGCCCGGCACGCCCGGAACATTGTCGACCGAGTCGCCGGTCAGCGCCTGCAGGTCGATCATCTTTTCGGGCGGCACGCCCCATTTCTCGATCACCTCGGGAATGCCGATCTGGCGATCCTTCATCGGGTCGTACATGCCGACGGTCGGACCGACCAGCTGCATCAGATCCTTGTCGGAGGAGATGATGGTGGTATCAGCGCCGGCTTCGCAAGCCAGCCGGCAATAAGTCGCGATGATATCGTCGGCTTCAAAACCCTCCGTCTCTATGCAAGGGACATTGAAGGCTGCGGTCGCCTGGCGGATCAGGCCGAATTGCGGGATCAGGTCTTCCGGCGGCGCGGAGCGGTTGGCCTTGTATTCGGGGTAGAGATCGCTGCGGAAGGTTTTCGACGAATAGTCGAAGATGACGGCGAAATGCGTCGGCACCACGCCGACATCGGTGTTACGGGCGTCCTGCATCAGCTTCCACACCATGTTGCAGAAGCCGAGCACGGCGCTGGTCGGCAGGCCGTCGGATTTGCGGTTGAGCGGTGGCAGCGCGTGATAGGCGCGGAAAATGTAGCCGGAGCCGTCGACGAGGAAGAGGTGATCGCCTTTTTTCATGCCGGCAGGGATAGCGCGGCCCGGCTTCGCGGTCCATGGCTAAGGCTGTGGAACCCACCGGTTCGGGCAACACCCCTGACACATCCTGTCCGGCTGGAAATTTGCCGCTCACGGGTATGTTACAAAAGTGTAATTTTCGTGCCCTTGAATCGCCATGTTCACAGACCCAAATACACGTCATCGGCAGTTTTTCGCCGAAGTCCGGAGTAAGGCCCGTCCCCCGCCTATCCCGGGCAAACTGCGGCAGCCTATCCCCCCTCTCCGGGCTGCCGCAACGTTTCGAGTAGAGACCGCCGTGGTTCCCCCTCCACCACGGCGGTTCTTTTTTGCCTTCAGGCAAGCCTTTCCCGCTTGGTCCAATGATCGCGGGCTTTTCGTTTTCGGCATGGCCCTTTAGGGTCTGCCCAAAATCGAAAGGCAAAAAGCATGTCCAGAATCTCTCCGGTCCTCGACCGTCTCGACCAGAACCTCGACCAGAGCCTGGAGCGGCTGTTCGGCCTGCTCGGCATCAAGTCGATCTCCACCGATCCGGCCTTTGCCGCCGATTGCCGCGCGGGTGCCGAATGGCTGGTCGCCGAGCTCAGGCTGATCGGCTTCGAAGCCAGTATGCGCGATACGCCCGGACATCCGATGGTGGTGGCGCATCATGAGGGACCGGCGGGCGCGCCGCATGTGCTGTTCTACGGCCACTATGACGTCCAGCCGATCGATCCGATCGAATTGTGGGAAACCGATCCGTTCGCGCCGTCGATCAAGGAGATCGAGCCCGGCCGCAAAGTGATCACCGGCCGCGGCTCGGCCGACGACAAGGGGCAGCTGATGACCTTCGTCGAGGCCTGCCGCGCGTGGAAGCAGGTGCATGGCAACCTGCCTTGCCGCGTCACTATCCTGTTCGAAGGCGAGGAGGAATCCGGCTCGCCGTCGCTGAAGCCGTTCCTGGAAGCCAACGCGGCCGAGCTGAAGGCGGATTTCGCGCTGGTCTGCGACACCAGCATGTGGAACCGCGAGACGCCGTCGATCTGCGTGTCGCTGCGCGGCATGGTCGGCGAGGAGATCACCGTCAAGGCGGCCAACCGCGACCTGCATTCGGGCCTCTATGGCGGCCCGGCCGCCAATCCGATCCGCATCCTGGCCAAGGTGCTGGCGGATATTCACGACAAGGACGGCCGCGTCACCATTGCGGGCTTCTATGACGGCGTCGAAGAGACGCCCTCGCAGGTGCTGAAATCCTGGGAGGGACTTGGCGAGACGGCCGAGACCTTCCTCGGACCGGTCGGCCTTTCCATTCCCGCCGGCGAGAAGGGCCGCTCGGTGCTCGAGCTCACCTGGGCGCGGCCGACCGCGGAATTCAACGGCATCATCGGCGGTTATACCGGCAAGGGTTTCAAGACGGTAATCGCGGCGCAAGCGTCGGCGAAAGTGTCGTTCCGGCTCGTTCACAAGCAGGATCCAAAGAAGATCCGCGCCGCCTTCCAGGCTTTCGTGCGCGAACGCATTCCCGGCGACTGCTCGGTCGAATTCCACCCGCATGGCGGCTCGCCGGCGATCCAGCTCTCCTACGACTCGCCGTTCCTGGCCAAGGCCAAGGATGCGCTGTCCGACGAATGGGAGAAGCAGGCGGTCACCACCGGCGGCGGCGGCTCCATTCCCGTGGTCGGCGATTTCCAGACCTATCTCGGCATGGAATCACTGCTGGTCGGCTTCGGCCTCGACGACGACCGCATTCATTCGCCGAACGAGAAATACGAGCTGACCTCGTTCCACAAGGGGCAGCGGTCCTGGGCGCGCATTCTCGACGCGCTGACCCGCTGAGCGAAAATCAGGAAAACCTTGAAATTCAACTTTCTGTTGATTTTTCTTCGGATCGCGGCGAGGACGAATTAGCTAGCGCGAAGTGCTGCGGCGTTGCGAGGATGCCCCAACGCCGCAGGCGCGACCCGGAGAAGAGAATGACCGATATCCGTTTCCACAAAAACGATCTGCCCGACCTGTCGCGATACAATGTCGGGGCGGTGGCCATCGACACGGAAACGCTGGGGCTCAACCCGCATCGCGACCGGCTCTGCGTAGTGCAGATCTCGCCCGGCGACGGCAGCGCCGATGTCATCCAGATCGCACCAGGCCAGAAGGAGGCGCCGAACCTCGCCAGCCTGCTGCGAAACAACACGATCACCAAGCTGTTTCACTACGGCCGCTTCGACATCGCCGTGCTCTACCATGCCTTCGGCGTGATGGCCGAGCCGGTGTTCTGCACCAAGATCGCCTCACGGCTCACCCGCACCTATACCGACCGCCACGGGCTGAAGGATCTCTGCGGCGAACTGCTCGGCATCGGCCTGTCCAAGGTGCAGCAATCCTCCGACTGGGCGGCCGAAACGCTCTCGCCCGAACAGCTCGAATATGCCGCCTCGGACGTGCTCTACCTGCACAGGTTGCGCGAGGTGCTGGGCGCGCGCCTGGCGCGCGAGAACCGCACCAAGGAGGCGGACGCCTGCTTCCGTTTCCTGCCGACGCGCGCCAAGCTCGACCTTATGGGCTGGGCTGAGGAAGATATTTTCGCGCATAGTTGAGGGACGAAGGTCCGTCGACCCAGCCCGTGGAGAAGTGAAATGGCAGAGCGCAAACCGATCGCGAGCGCGCCCAAGGACGGCTCCAAAGTCACGATCATGTGGAAGGACCGCGACGGTGTCGTCAATGAATCCGTCGGGCAATATCGCGACGGCGGCTGGTGGGTCTACACCGACAGCGACACGCAGAAGAAAGTCGAACCGACGAGCTGGCGGCCGGCAACCGATGATGGGGACGACGGCCAGTAGGTGATCCTCACCTGACGATTTCAGGGCGGGCGCGAGGCTTGGCCGCAACAAGGGGGCGCAATGAGACAGAACACGCTCTATCTCATCATCGGGGCGCTGGTCGCGATTGTCATCGCGCTCGGCATCTATGTCTATCGCGAGCAGACCAGGCCGAAAGGCGTCGAGCTCAAGATCGACGACAAGGGCATTTCGATCCAGCAGAATTGACCATGGTGGCCAGCCGGGAGGCCGGCGCGGTGAGGGGCTAGACCGGCTTTGCGAGACGACATTGCGCCGGGGGGATTTCGGCCGGAGATACAGGGGCTGCGCGGGCTTGCCGTCGCCTTTGTGGTGATTTTCCACATCTGGCCGGCAGCACTCCCCGGCGGCTATATCGGGGTCGACATCTTCTTCGTCATCTCCGGCTTCCTGATCACCGGCCTGCTCACCCGCATGGCGCTCAGCGAGGACGGCATCTCGCTCGTCGGCTTTTACACGCGCCGGGTCAGGCGGCTGCTGCCGGCGGCGATCGTCGCCCTCTTGGTCACGCTCGCTGGAACGCTGCTGTTCGTGTCAGACGCATGGTGGGAAGAAACCGCCAAACAGGTGATCGCAAGCGCGATCTACATGCAGAACTGGCGGCTTGCCGAACAGGCCGTGGATTATCTCGGCGCCGAGGACGCGCCGAGCCCCGTGCAGCATTTCTGGTCGCTGTCGATCGAGGAGCAGTTCTACATCGTCTGGCCGCTGCTTATGATGGCGGCGCTGTGGTGGGCCAGGCGTCGCGGACATTCGCCGATGCAGACGCTCGTCTTTCTGCTCGGCGTGGTCATGGCGGGCTCGCTCGCGGCTTCCGTCGCTCTCACCCGATCCGATCCGGCTTGGGCCTATTTCGTCACCCACACGCGGATCTGGGAGCTGGCGCTCGGCGGGCTGCTGGCGCTGACCCTCGATCGGTTCAAGCCGAACGGGCGCGCGCGGACAGCAATGGCTGTCGCCGGCAGCTTAGCGGCGCTCGCATCGGCGATGCTGTTTTCAACGTCGACCGATTTTCCGGGCTTCAAGGCGCTGCTGCCGACACTCGGCGCGGCCTTGATCATTGCGGCCGGCAGTGTACGCATGGGCCGCTTTCGCGGCCTCGATATCGCCGTGCTGCGCTATGTCGGCGATCGCTCTTATTCGATCTACCTGTGGCATTGGCCGCTGATCATTTTTTATGCCGCGCAACGCGGCGCGATCGGCCTTGCCGATGGTCTTCTGCTGATCGTCGCCACCCTGGTGGTTTCCGAACTCTCCTACCGCTTCGTCGAACAGCCCTATCGCCATTCGCGCTCGTCCCCGGCATGGCGGCCACTGATCGACGGCACGGTGGCGGTGGGGTTGTGCGTGGCGGTGGCCAGCGGACTCGTCTACGCGATCGACCGGCAGCCCATCGACACCGGACTGATCGGAACGCCGAATTATCCGGGACCTGCTGCCCTGCTGGCGAACGCTGCCGTTCCCGACGGTGTTAAGCCCTTGCCGCCCTTGAGCAAGATCGGCAGCGACGTGCCCGTCATCTACAGGATGAAGTGTCATCAGCAGCAGAAGGGAACCGACGCGACCGGTTGCCAGCTCGGCGACCCGGCGGGGACGAGGACCATTGTCGTGATGGGCGATTCCCACGCGGCGCAATGGGTACCGGCAGTCGACAAAATCGCCGAAGACAGAAAATGGAGGCTCGTCACCTTCACCAAGGCGGCATGCCCGGTAACCCGGGTCACCATCCTTGACGACGGCAAGCCGTATCAGCAATGCGCGCTGTGGCGGGAGAAAGTTCTCGCTGAAATCGCCAAATTGAAGCCCGATTTCGTGATCACCAGCCAGAGCAACTATACCAGCGTTGCCCAGGGTGCGATGATTGAGGGATTGCGCAGCGTCTGGGGCGAGCTCACAAGTCAGGGCGTGCGCGTCGTCGCCATCCGCAACACACCTTTCAGCCTGTTCGACCCGCGCACCTGCCTGGGCACGGACCCGGCCAAATGCATCAATCCGCGCGCCGAGGTCGAACGGGAAAACATCTACGCGCTCGCCGCCCGGTCCGTGGCCGGGGTGACCTTGGTCGACATGAACGATGCGCTATGCAGCAAGGACAGCTGCCCGGCGGTGGTCGGCAACATCGTCGTGCTGCGCGACAACCATCATCTCACGGCAACCTACGCGCTGGCGCTGGCTCCCTACCTGGCCAAGGCAGCGGGACTTTGAGCAACCGTCCACCCGCGATGATACGGCGTCCCGCAGGCGCGAATTCGACAGCGAAGGATAGTGCGATGCCGTTGGATTTAGAAAATCCTAAGGGTTTTCAAAACGCTGCATAAACCCTGCTTTAACCCGCCTTTAAACCGCCGCATCTAGTCTTCAACCCGAACGCCATCGGCACCCCGGGGGCAGGTTAGCAAGAGCGCATGGCGAACCGCAGAGACAGTCGCATCGAACCGAGCTTCGAGGAGGCGCCGCGCGCGAAATCCTCCGAAGGCTTTTCGGTGAGCGAGGAGGATCGCGTCGTGCCGCGCAGCCGTAAATCCACTGCAAAGGGCAGATCCGCAAAGAAATCACGCGGTCGCGGCCGCGACCGCAGCCGGCGGGGCTTGCTCGGCATCGCAACCCGCCTGGTCTACTGGTGCTTCGTGCTTTGTATTTGGGGCGGCATCGCGGCGGCCGGCATCGTCGTCTATTACGGCGCCAAGATGCCGGCGGCGACCACTTGGTCGATCCCCGACCGCGCGCCCAACATCAAGATCGTGTCGGTCGATGGCGGGCTGATCGCCAATCGCGGCATGTCGGGCGGCGAGGCCGTCGGCCTGCACGAAATGTCGCCTTATATCCCGCAAGCCGTCGTCGCCATCGAGGACCGCCGCTTCTATTCGCATTTCGGCATCGATCCGATCGGGCTTTCACGCGCCATGGTCACCAACGTTCTCGGCGGCCATTTCTCGCAGGGCGGCTCGACGCTGACGCAGCAGCTGGCCAAGAACCTGTTCCTGACGCCGGACCGCACGCTGGAGCGCAAGGTGCAGGAAGTGCTGCTCGCGCTCTGGCTCGAACACAAGCACAGCAAGGACCAGATCCTCGAAATGTATCTCAACCGGGTCTATTTCGGATCCGGAGCCTATGGCGTGGAAGCGGCTTCGCGGCGCTATTTCGGCAAGAGCGCGCGCGACGTGAGCCTTTCCGAGGCAGCACTGCTGGCGGGGCTGCTCAAGGCACCGTCCAAGCTTTCGCCGGCGCGCGACCCGAAGGCGGCCGAGGAGCGGGCGCAGCTCGTGCTCGCGGCCATGCGCGCGGAAGGCAAGATCAGCGACAAGGAATACAAGGTGGCGCTGAGCGCGCCGGCGACGCGCGCGCCGTCCTACTGGACCGGCTCCGAGAATTATGTCGCCGACACGGTGATGGAGGAGCTTCCCGATCTCATCGGCGAGGTGCGCGGCGACATCATCGTCGACACCACTGTCGACTTGACCCTGCAGAAGCTTGCCGAACAGTCGATCCGCCGGCTGATCGACGAAAGCGGCAAGAAGCTCAACGTCAGCCAAGGCGCGCTGGTGTCGATCGACGATTCCGGCGCGGTGCGCGCCATGGTCGGTGGCTATGATTATTCGACCAGCCAGTTCGACCGCGCCTCGGAAGCGCGCCGGCAGCCGGGCTCGGCCTTCAAGCCGTTCGTCTACATGGCGGCGCTGGAGGCCGGCCGCACGCCGGACAGCGTGCGCAACGACGCGCCGATCAAAATCGGCAAATGGACGCCGGACAATTACGGCGGCAAATACTACGGCAAGGTGACGCTGGCGACGGCGCTGGCCAAGTCGCTGAACTCGGTGGCGGCGCAGCTCACCATGGAAGTCGGGCCCGACGCGGTGGTGGAAGCCGCGCATCGCATGGGCATCCAGTCCGATCTGCAGGCCAACACCTCGATCGCGCTCGGCACCTCGGAGGTGACGCCGCTGGAGCTGACTTCCGCCTACGTTCCGTTCGCCAATGGCGGCTACAAGCCGGACGTCCATTTCATTCGGCGCATCACCACCGGCGAGGGCAAGGTGCTTTACGAGAACAGCGGCGGCAGCGCGCCGCGCGTGGTCAAGGCCGACACCGTCGGCATGATGAATTCGATGATGACCGGCACGGTCGAGATCGGCACCGCCAAGAAGGCGGCCTTCAATTGGCCGTCGGCCGGCAAGACCGGCACCAGCCAGAACTCGCGCGACGCCTGGTTCGTCGGCTACACCGCCAATCTCACCACCGGCGTGTGGTTCGGCAATGACGACGGCAGCCCGATGAAGAAGGTCACCGGCGGCGCCCTGCCGGCGCAGGCCTGGCACGAATTCATGGTGGCCGCGCATGAGGGCGTGCCGGTGCGGCCGCTGCCCGGCACCTGGAAGTCGACGCCGTCCGACACGATCGTGCCGGACGAGATCCCGTCGGCGGACGCCTCGCAGCCGCCGCCTACGCCGCCCGCGGCTGTCGGCCAGTCACAGACTGCTGCTCGATCGCAGCCTGTCGCCCAGGCGCCCGCGCGTCCGGTGCGGACCGCGCGACCTGCCGAGACCGTCGATGCCGCCGGCTTCGATATGCCGAGCGACAGCGGCGAGACCGCCTCGATCAAGCATCCGGTGCCGCCCGGCAATGTCGGCGGCCCGACGAAAAAGCGCCAGACTTCGATCCTCGATATTCTGGGCGGGGGTTAGAGCGGCAACTTCACCTCTCGCAATGGCAAGCGCCTTCGGCTACATGTCCGGCCGGAGATCAAGCCATGGCCGAGACCGACAGCAGAAAAACCATCGTGCTCACCGGCGCCAGCCGCGGTATCGGCCATGCGACGGTGAAGCGCTTTTCGCGCGAGGGCTGGCGCGTCATCACCTGCTCACGCCAGGCCTTTGCCGAGGACTGTCCATGGCCGGCCGGTCCCGAGGATCACATCAAGGTCGATCTCGCCGACCAGGAGGATGTCGGTATCGCCGTTTCGGAAATCCGTCACCGGCTGGAGGCGCATGGCGGACAGCTGCACGCGCTGGTCAACAATGCCGGCATCTCGCCGAAGCTGAAGGACGGCAGCCGGATGAACTCGATCGACACGCCGATGCATGTCTGGCGCGACGTGTTCCAGGTCAATTTCTTCGCGCCGATCATGCTGGCGAGAGGTCTGTTCAAGGAGCTCGCCGCTGCCAAGGGCTCGATCGTCAACGTCACCTCGATCGCCGGCACCAGGGTGCATCCGTTCGCCGGCACGGCCTATGCCACATCCAAGGCGGCGCTGGGCTCGCTGACGCGCGAGATGGCGCATGACTTCGGCCCGCACGGCATCCGGGTCAACGCCATCGCGCCGGGCGAGATCGACACGGCGATCCTGTCGCCCGGCACCGACAAGATCGTCGAGACAATCCCGCTCAGGCGCCTCGGCGCCACCTCGGAAGTCGCCGACATCATCTTCTTCCTGTGCTCCGGCCAGGCGTCCTACGTGACCGGTTCGGAAATCCACATCAATGGCGGCCAGCACGTGTGATTGGCTGGCGTCAAGTCATGGTGAGAACAGCCTTGCCGCTGAAGCTGCGCTGCCGCAGCGCGTCCAGGGCCCGGCCGATGTCCGCCCACGGCACGGTCATGGCCACGCGGGTCTCCAGCCGGCCGGCCGCGACCAGATCGAGCAGCACGGCGATGTCGGCGCCGATGGCTGAACCGGACGTGTAATAGGCGAAGGTCTGTAGCCGCGCGCCTTCGTGGCCGGGAACGAATTGGCGGAAGCCGATCGGCGTGAGCTCGCCGCTGCTCGAACCGAATATGACGATGGTCCCGCCGGGCGCGATGCGTTCGATCGCATCGGCGAGGCTTTTGCCGCCGACCGACTCGGTGATCAGCGAAAAAGGTCCCTCGGCCAGTTCGATCGACTCGACGACCTGCCCGGCGCCCAGATCGCGAAGATCATCGTGGTGCCGGGCCGAAGCGACCGCTGTCACCGAAGCGCCTTGCTCGCAGGCGATCTGGACCTGGAAACGACCGACCGCGCCGCTCGCGCCGGTGATCAGGACCCGCTGTCCGGCGAGATCACCGCCGTGGCGCAAGGTCCTCAGCGCCGTCGTGCCCGCCACCGGAAGCGTGGCGGCAGCGGCGAAGCTGACTCCGTCGGGTATGACGGCGAGGCGGTCGGTCGGAACGGCGACCCGTTCAGCCCAGCCGGCCTGGTCGACCAAGGCGGCAACGCGCGTCGCCGCGGTCGGGCCCGAGCCATCGGCCGCCGCGCGCTCGACAATGCCGACGATGTCCTGACCAGGGATCCAGCCGTCGGGACGTATGCCGAGCAGGCGCAGTTCGCCACGATTCAACGAGATTGCATGAACTGCCACCAATGCTTCATTTCCATTGCAGTTTGGCTCCTCGGCTCTGGTGAGCTTCAACCGGTTGGGGCTGTCGGAAGAAATGGCGAGAGCGAGCACAGGCCCCTCCTTTTGAAATCGGCTTTGGGAGTCGCGATCGATTGACAGAACGGCTGCAGCCTATCGACTTTCGATCTCGAAGAATTTAGAGATAAAGCCAGATGATCGCTAAAAGAGATCAGATATGAGACAGCCACTCCGTTGGCCGTGGCTGGATTTCGACGTCGATGACGTGGCTGCGCCGGCGATCGCTGTTGGCGTCGATGTCACCGAGACCAGGGCCGAGGTGCGCGAGCATTGGCATCGCAAGGGGCAGCTCGTCTTCGCGCTCGGCGGCGGCGTCACCTGCCGCGTTCCGAGCGGGCTTTGGATGGTGCCGCCGCATTGCGGCGTGTGGGTGCCGAGCCGCATGGAACACAGCAACATCGCAACGGCCAATGCGCGGATTTTCTTCGTCTATATCGAGCCGGGCGCCGCCGACCTGCCGGATCGGTGCTGCACGCTTTCGATCTCGCCGCTGCTGCGCGAGCTGATCATCGAACTGTCGGACTGCGCGCCGGACGATGCGCGCGGCAATTTCCTGGGAAGCGTGCTGCTCGCGGAACTGCCGCGTATGCCGGTTCAGCAATTGCATTTGCCGATCTCGGCCGAGCCGCGGTTGCGGCGGATCGCCGAAGCGCTGGCCGACGACCCCGCCGATCGCAGCACGCTGGCAGAGTGGGCGGACCGCCTGGCGCTCAGCGAGAGCAGCCTGGCACGCCTCGTCGTGAAGGAGACGGGCTTAAGTTTCGGCCGCTGGCGCCAGCAGCTGCATCTGATCGTGGCACTCAGGCAACTGTCTTCCGGCGCCAGCGTGCAGCAGGTGTCGGGCGATCTCGGCTATGAATCCGTGACCGCTTTCATCACCATGTTCAAAAAGGCGCTGGGCAAGCCGCCGGCAAAATACCTCAGCGATATCGCGCAGAATGGCGGCTCCGCGTTCCTGGCCTGACATCCATCAAGCGGGCTGCGGATCGATCTCCATGCCAGGCGCGGCCGGATCGGTGGTCTTGCCGGTCACCACCTCGACGATGCCGCGGGCGATCTCGCGCTCGCCCATGATCACGATGTCTGCGCCGAGCCCTTTCAGATGCTCGACCTCGGCGTCGGAATGAGCGCGGGCAATGATGCTGATCGCCGGATTGGCCGTGCGGGCCCGAAGCACGATCTGGCCGGCCTCGAAGGCATTGGGGATGGCGAGGATCAGCCGCTTGGCGCCCTCCGGGTTGGCGGCCGCGAAGACGTCCGCATTGGCGGCGTTGCCGGCGACGGTCTCGACGCCGTCGTCGCGCAGCTTGGCCAGCGTCTTGTCGGCGTCCTCGATCACCAGGAAGGGCAGGGCGGCTTCTTTCAGCGCAGCGCCCACAAGGCTGCCGACTCGACCATAGCCGATGAGGATGGAATGGCCGGCGAGGGTCGTCTTCGGCGGCGGGCCGTCCTCCTTTTCTGGAGCCGCCGACACCGAAGCGACCTGGCCGGGCTCGGTCGCCGGGCCGATAGGCCTTTGCTCTTCGGCCGGCGCGGCCTTGCCGGCGCGCTTTTCCAGCCACGGCTTCATCCAGTCGACAACCAGGAACATCAGCGGATTGAGCAGGATCGAGAGAATGGCGCCGGCCAAGATCAGGTCGCGGCCCTGCTCGGGCAACAGTTTCAGGCCGACGCCAAGCTCGGCCAGGATGAAGGAGAATTCGCCGATCTGGGCAAGGCTCGCCGAAATCATCAGCGCGGTCGCGATCGGATAGCGGAAGACAATGACGATGACGAAAGCGGCGATCGACTTGCCGATGACGATGATGGCCAAGGTGGCGAGGATCGGCAGGCCGTTGCTGATCAGGCTGAACGGGTTGAACAGCATGCCGACCGAGACGAAGAACAGCACCGAGAAAGCGTCGCGCAGCGGCAGCGATTCTTCCGCCGCGCGGTGGCTGAGCTCGGATTCGCTCATGATCATGCCGGCGAAGAAGGCGCCAAGCGCCAGCGAGACGCCGAACAGCTTCGCCGCGCCGAAGGCGACGCCGAGCGCGATGGCCAGCACCGCGAGCCGGAACAATTCCCGGGAGCCGGTGTGAGCGACGTAATGCAGGATCCACGGAATGACCCTGCGGCCGACCACCAGCATGACGACGACGAAGGCGGCGACCTTGGCGAGCGTGACGCCGACCACGCCCCAAATGCCGTAGCTGGCGGGCAGCGAAAGCAGGCTCGCATGGTCGTCGACCTGGGGCTGGCCCCCGAGCACGCCGGCGAGCGCCGGCAAGAGCACCAGCGCCAGCACCATGGCGAGATCCTCGACGATCAGCCAGCCGACGGCGATGCGGCCGCGCTCGGTCTCGATCAGCCGCCGCTCCTGCATGGCGCGCAAAAGCACCACGGTCGAGGCGACCGAAAGCGCCAGGCCAAAGACCAGGCCGGCGCCAAGCGACCAGCCGAGCAGCCAGGCAAGTCCGACGCCGAGCAGGGTCGCAAAGCCGATCTGCACGATGGCGCCCGGCACCGCGATGGCGCGGACGGACAGAAGGTCCTTCAGCGAAAAATGCAGGCCGACGCCGAACATCAAAAGGATGACGCCGATTTCCGCGAGCTCGTTGGCGAGGCTGGCGTCGGCGACGAAGCCGGGCGTGTTCGGACCGACAAGGACGCCAGCGACAAGATAGCCGACGAGCGGCGGGATGCGGAAACGGTTGGTTAACGCCCCGAAGACGAATGCAAGCCCCAGACCGGCGACGATGGTGGCGATAAGGGGCGTGTCATGCGGCATTGTCTTTTGCGCGCCTTTCGAAAATTCACGATGTCGGATGGGCGCCCGCCGAGGCCGTCGCCTTCGGCAATATGATGGACGCAGCGGCGATGATGCAACCGCCGCCGCGCAGAATTCGACGCTGAAGGCGGCGCGCACCGGA
The DNA here is from genome assembly GCF_020165105.1 of Mesorhizobium sp. CA5. NCBI lineage: Bacteria > Pseudomonadati > Pseudomonadota > Alphaproteobacteria > Hyphomicrobiales > Phyllobacteriaceae > Mesorhizobium > Mesorhizobium sp. CA5. The sequence goes on from NZ_JAIUHJ010000012.1 coordinate 133,110, forward strand.
AATCGGCGCCGCGCCGACAAAGAGACGGCTTCGGGACGCGACCCAGCCTCGAAGCCGCTTTTTTTCGGTGCCTTATGCCGCTTGCAACAGGTTCTCGATGTCGGGAATCGTATGGTTCGTGAGTGTCTTCGGGATTTCCGCCTGCACCTTCTCGCAAACCTCCTTGTGCAGCTTCTGGCGCATCTCGCCAAGCACCTGCGGCGGCGCAATCAGCACGACCGCGTCGAACGCGCCGCGGTGCGCCAGCTTGTAGAGCCGGTCGGCAATCTCGACGGCGAAGCGCTCCTTGCCGAGACGGTGCCAGTCGGTTTCCTCGACGGCGCTGCGGGGACCCTCGTTGCTCTGGCGGCCCGGCTTGTCGCTGCCTTGCTCGCGCGTGGCGGGGTTCTCCTGCTCCATCTCCTGCACCACTTCGAGGTTCGGGAACTTGGCGTCGCCCTGGTTGCGCAGGAAAAGCGCCTTTTCGCCATCAGCCACGATGACCCACAGTCCGTGTTTCAGCTTGATGCTCATGGCGTTCCTCCTTGCTTGCTGCTTGCCGATAGATGGAGCTTGGGATCCGCAAATGGATTGCTAGGCAAACGAGCCGCGAGGCATGATTGTTCCGATCCGGCGATGGCGTCTCGATCGCTTCCGGCAGACTCGGTCGAGCGTCTATCCCGCAGGGTCAGCTTTAATCTACTAACTTAGTAGAATTTAGAATAAACTGTTTTGCGGCTTTCTCGGTCAGGCGCTAAAAATTACGACGGATCAAGGCTGTTTCTTATGCCGCTCCGGTCGTCTCACCGTCAAAGTAGAATTTTTTTCTCTTGGCCTTCGCAGTTGCGAAAAAGCGATTGCCTGCCGTTCGGCGACGCGCGAGTGCTTGCCTTCTGATTTTGGGCGTGGCCGCGTAAAACTGCCAAACTATTCCAATATTGCTCATTGCCATGTCGTCAGCCAACGCCAAGCTCAATGCCTTTCCCGTCTTCATGCGGGTCGACGGCGAAGCCGTAGCCATCATCGGCAATGGCGAGGAGGCGCTCGCCAAGGCGCGGCTGCTTTCGCAATCGAGCGCGGTGTTGCGCATCGTTGCCGACGATGCCAGCGACGGCCTGCTGGATTTCATCGCGTCGGCCGGCGCTGTTCACATCAACGCAGCTTACGAGGCCGCGCATCTCCAAGGAGCCGCCCTGGTGTTCGCCGCCAGCGGCGACGAGGCGCTCGATCGCTGCATCGTCGAGGACGCGCGGCGGCTGGGCATTGCGGTCAATGCCGTGGACCGTCCGGAGCTGTGCGATTTCTTCACCCCGGCCTTGGTCAATCGGGCGCCGGTGGCGATCGCCATCGGCACAGAGGGCGTCGGACCGGTTCTGGCGCAGATGCTGCGCGGGCGCATCGACCGCATGCTGTCGCCGTCGCTCGGCCGGCTGGCTTCACTTGCCGCGTCTTTCCGCGCCGCCGCCGAGACGCTGCCGAAAGGCAATCGGCGCCGCCGCTTCTGGAGCGATTTCTTCGCCGGTACGCCGGCCAAGGCCATCGAAGCCGGCGATCCCGCCGAGGCGCATGACGCGGCGCTCGAGCTTTTGGCTCACGATGCTCCGGTCGAGGGACATATCGCGCTGGTCGGCGCCGGTCCGGGTGCGGAGGACCTTTTGACCTTGCGCGCGCATCGCCTGCTGTTGGAGGCCGACGCCATCGTCTACGACGCGCTGGTGCCGGAGGCGATCGTCGCCATGGGCCGCCGCGACGCCGAGCGCCTGCCGGTGGGAAAACGCAAGGGCTGCCATTCCAAGAGCCAGGAAGAGATCAACGCACTGCTCATCGAGCTGGGCCGCGCCGGTAAGCGCGTGGTGCGGCTGAAGTCCGGCGATCCGCTGGTGTTCGGCCGTGCCGGCGAGGAAATGGCGGCGCTGCGCGAGGCCGGGGTCGCCTATGAGGTGGTTCCGGGCGTCACCGCCGCCTTCGCCGCCGCCGCCGACTTCGAGCTGCCGCTGACGTTGCGCGGCGTTTCGTCCTCGATGGTGTTCACCACCGGCCACGACCTCAAGGGCAACTCGCTGCCCGACTGGGCCAAGCTTGCCATTTCGGGCGCGACCGTTGCCGTCTATATGGGCCGTTCGGTGGCTGCCGAAGTCGCCGGCCGGCTGATCGAAGCGGGACTGTCGCCGGATACTGCAGTTGCCGTCGTCGAGAATGCCAGCCTCGGCAACCGTCGCCGTTTCCACGGCACGCTTGCCGACCTGCCGTCGGTGGAGGAGCGCGCCGATCTCACCGGACCGGTGATGACGATCATCGGCGACGCCGTCGCCGGCGCCAATTTTGAACAATCCGAGCCGCTCGCGGCACATAAGCATGAGGGCGCGGCTTCAGCCGTGGCCGAAGGAGTCCGGCAATGAAGGTTCTCACCGCGAACAGGCTCTCCGACGGCATCGCCGTCTGGTACGCCGCCGGCGGCTGGGCGGAGACGGTTGGTCACGCCGATATCGCGCATGACAAGACGGCGGAGGACCGGCTGGAAGCGATCGGTGCCGCGGCTGGCGCCAACAATGAGGTGGTCGACGTCAACCTGATCGACGTTACGGTGGTCGATGGCCTGGTCGAGCCGGTGCGGCTGCGCGAAAAGATCCGCGCCGCGGGCCCGACCATCCGCACCGATCTCGGCAAGCAGGCGAGCCCGGAAGCGGCACGGGCGGCTTAAACCCAAGAAAAGCAGCGGGCGGACGCGCCCTGAAAGACGAAGCATGTACCGTTACGACGAGTTCGACCAGGATTTCGTTCACGCCCGTGTCGCCGAGTTCAGCGACCAGGTGCAGCGCCGGCTTGCCGGCGAGATCACCGAGGACCAGTTCCGGCCGCTCAGGCTGATGAATGGCGTCTATCTGCAGTTGCACGCCTATATGCTGCGCATCGCCGTGCCCTACGGCACGTTGAACAGCAGGCAATTGCGCATGCTCGGCCACATCGCGCGCAAATACGACAAGGGCTACGGCCATTTCACCACGCGCCAGAACATCCAGTTCAACTGGCCGGCGCTGTCGGACATCCCGGCGATCCTCGCCGATCTGGCGAGCGTCGAGATGCACGCCATCCAGACCAGCGGCAACTGCATCCGGAACGTCACCGCCGACCATTTCGCGGGGGCCGCCGCCGACGAGGTCGCCGATCCGCGTCCTTATGCGGAAATCCTGCGCCAATGGTCGTCGGTGCATCCCGAGTTCTCGTACCTGCCGCGCAAGTTCAAGATCGCGGTGACCGGTGCCGAGCGCGACCGCGCCGCCATTCAGACGCATGACATCGGTCTGCATCTGAAAAAGAACGCCGCCGGCGAGCTGGGCTTTGCCGTCTACATAGGCGGCGGCCAGGGCCGCACGCCGATGGTGGCGAGAAAGATCCGCGACTTCCTGCCGGAGGCGGAGTTGCTGTCCTACTGCACGGCCATCCTGCGCGTGTACAACCTCTATGGCCGTCGCGACAACAAGTTCAAGGCGCGCATCAAGATCCTGGTGCACGAGACCGGCGTGGAGGAGATCACCCGCCAGGTCGAGGCCGAGTGGCAGGAGCTGAGGGACGCCGAGCTCAAGCTGCCGGACGCCGATATCCAGGCGATCAACGCCTATTTCGCGCCGCCGGCGCTGGTTTCCCGTCCGGAAGGCGATGATGCGGTGAAACAGGCCAGGCTCGATTCCAAGAGCTTTTCGGAATGGCTCGACCAGAATGTCGTGACGCATCGCCATCCCGACTATGCGGCGGTGACGATCTCGCTCAAGGGCATCGGCGAGGTGCCCGGCGACGCAACGGACAGCCAGATGGAAGCGGTTGCCGACATCGCCGAGAAATACGCCTTCGACGAATTGCGCGTCAGCCACGAACAGAACCTGATCCTGCCGCATGTGGCGCGCGCCGACCTCAAGGCGGTCTACGACGCGCTGGTCGAGATCGGCCTGGCGACAGCCAATTCCAATCTGATCAGCGACATCATCTCGTGCCCGGGCCTCGATTATTGCGCGCTGGCCACGGCGCGCTCGATCCCAGTAGCGCAGGAAATCTCGCGCCGCTTCGCCTCGCTGGAGCGGCAGCGCGAAATCGGCGAGTTGAAGCTGAAGATCTCCGGCTGCATCAATGCCTGCGGCCACCACCATGTCGGCCATATCGGCATTCTGGGCGTGGAGAAGAAAGGCACCGAGCTCTATCAGGTGACGCTCGGCGGTTCGGCCGACGAAAACACATCCGTCGGCGAGATCATCGGCCGCGGCTTCTCCTCGGATGAGATCACCGATGCCATCGAGCAGATCGTCGATACCTATCTCGGCCTTCGGCTCAGTCCTGACGAACGTTTCATCGACGCCTACCGCCGTGTCGGTCCCGCGCCGTTCAAGGAGGCGCTCTATGCTGGCGAAACCAAGGCCGCTTGACCGGACAGGCGAAGTCGAGACCGGCGTTGCCGCCGAGGCAGCGGGGCTCGACGCGCTGTTGGGCCATCTGAAGCCGATCGAGATCATCGAACGATCGGCGCACGAATTCCGCGGCGCGGTCGCCGCGGTGTCTTCCTTCGGCGCGGACTCTGCCGTGCTGCTGCACATGATTTCGGAGATCGACCGCGCGCTGCCGGTCATCTTCCTCGACACCGGCAAGCATTTCGAGGAGACGCTCGGCTATCGCGACGCGCTGGTCGCCGATTTCGGCCTCACCGACATCAGGGTGATCAAGCCGGAAGAGACCGCGCTCCAACGCGTCGACCCGACCGGCAGGCTGCACGAGACCGACACCGATTCCTGCTGCAATGTGCGCAAGGTCGAGCCGCTGGCGCGCGGCGTCGAACCGTTCCGCGCCTGGTTCACGGGGCGCAAGCGCTTCCAGGCTTCGACGCGCACGGCTTTGCCCGTCTTCGAGGCCGTCGGCTCGCGCATCCGCATCAATCCGCTGGCGCATTGGACGACATCGGACCAGGCCGACTATATGCGGGCGCATGCGCTGCGCGAAAATCCGCTGGTCGCCTATGGCTATCTCTCGATCGGCTGCTTCCCTTGCACGCAGCCGGTGCAGCCGGGCGAGGATGCGCGCAGCGGCCGCTGGGCGGGGCACGCCAAGACCGAGTGCGGCATTCATTTGTCGGGGCTGGAAAAGTCGCTGACCGACGCCTCACTTTAGGATACGCCGATATTCAGGTGATGCCGGCCTGCAAATGGCGACTTCCTGCGCTTCCGGTGCTCACGTACTTCAAGTACGCTCCGCTCCGGTTCTCGGAAGCCACCATTTTCGGCTCGGCCTGACCTGAATCTCGACATATCCTTGGGACTCTTTGGAACTTTAGGAATTTTGATGACTGGATCGACGACAGCGGGGACCCGCCTCTGGACCCGTGACGGTTTTCGCGAGGATGAGTGGACCCACGTCGAAAGCGCCGAGGCGCTTGCCGGCAACGGCCGTTTCATCCTGCCTCTGCAGGCCTTTCTCGGGCTGGATGAAGACGTTCGCAAGTCAGCCAAGGAGCGTCTCGGCGTCCTGCTGCAGCCCGGCGACGAGCTGGACAAGATAACTGGCCTGCTCGACCAGCTGTCGCTGGTGGCGCTGGCTTTCCCGGCCTTCAATGACGGCCGCTCTTTTTCCAAGGGCGAATTGCTGCGCGCCCGGCATCAATTCAAGGGCGCGGTGCGCGCCACCGGGCAGGTGCTGGTCGACCAGCTGCCGCATATGCTGCGGCTCGGCTTCGACGAGTTTGAGGTCTCCAATCCGGTGCTCTTGAAGCGGCTGGAGGAAGGCCGAACCGGCGGCTTGCCGCTTTATTACCAGCCGGCGGTGGAGGTTGAGCCCAAAGGGCCGAAATATTCCTGGCGCCGCAAGCGCCCGGGCTGACGCTAGGCTACCGCCCGCCTAGTTGTCGTTAAGCTGACGATCTCCAAATCTAATTGGCGTTGTGTCAAGGCGGCTTCCGCCATCAACCATTGCCCAAACAAGGCAAGTTTGCGGGCTGAAAGCTTGTCCTCTGGGCATACGAGATACCAGCCGGCCGTGTTGGGGTGGTGGACCGCGAAGGGGGCCACCAGCCGTTCGGCGTGGATGTCGCTTGCCATATAGGCGCGATTGGCGACCGCAAAGCCCATGCCGGCATTGGCCGCCTCGTAGGACATCATGCAGCTGTCGAAATAAACGCTCCTGGCCTCGCCAAGCACGAAGCTCGCATCGGCAAAATCGAGCCACGCCTGCCAGTTCTGCGTGCAGGTTTCGGAATGCAGCAGCGTGAAGTAGCGCAGGTCTTCCGGCGTCACCTTCGACAGCGGCTTGTCGCCCAGCACTTCGTGGAAGAGCTTGCGGTTGCAGACCGGCGTCAGGTCCTCCTTGAATAGAAGTTCTGAATTGAGGCCGGGGAAGTTGCCATCGCCGTAACGGATCTCGAGATCGTATTCCGAGGTCGAGAATTCATGCGTGGCGTAGGAGGTCGCCACCCGCATCTCGATGTCGGGATATTGCCGCTGGAAGGCCGTCAGCCTGGGAAACAGCCAACGCGCGGCAAAAGTCGGCAGCACGCAGATCCGCAGCACATGCGCCTGCGACTGGCCGGTAGCCTCCATGCTGGCCGTGACGATTCGCTCCAGTGCCTCACGCACGCGCGCCACATAGGCCTCACCTTCCGGCGTCAGTGACACGGTATTATGACCGCGCTCAAAAATCTTGAAACGCAATTGGTCTTCGAGGCCCTTGATACGCTGGCTTACCGCAGAAGGTGTGATGAATTGCTCTTCGCCGGCCCGTGTGAAGCTCCTATGACGAGCGGCGCTTTCCACAATCTTCAACGAATTAAGATTAACGCGGCTAAGCAAGCGCATAGCAATTCCTCAGGCTTTCATCGATCTAGTATTCCTGGGTAGCTTCATTGATTTTGCATTCACCCAGAAAGTGAGAATTAGACTTGAAAGAAAAGCAAAATTGCACAGCAATCCCATGAAGACGATTTGATCAAATGAAATCAGCCTGCTCCATACGTCGAACAGCGTGTCGCAGCCTGCAAAGAGTTTGCAGATAGACAGTGCGCTCTCGCGCGCAGAGCCGATAGCCCATAGAACTGCGGGGAATGCTGCTACACTCGAAATGTCAATTCGATCTGACATCTCTTTCTCCAATCGTGCACAATCGCTGACTCAGTGGCTCGTCAGCCGGTTTGTAAACTTGTCTCATTGTCATCGATGTCCAGATTCCGAGCAATTTAATAAATCTAATGTCCGTAGCGTGCGTGCGGTCTTCGCTCGAGCAGATAGGGGTTCCCGGCCCTGTCGGACCATGGATGTCGGGTGGGTTGATGTTTCCTGGCGTTCAATCACGAGGGAGGAATTGCTTATGGGGCGGCTTCTTACAAGCCTCGCGAATAGGCCTTCTCTGACGGCGTTGGGGTGGTCGACACCTCGGTGGTAGCCACCCTGATCGGCGGCAACACCAATGCGCTACGATGATGATTGCCGAGGAGTCCGCGGACATGATCCGGGTGGTCACCTGATTATTGTCTGCTTGGCCGGACCAGATTTTTCTATTTTTCCTTCGCGGCGCCCTTCTTATAAGCATACTGGTGAGATCCAATCCATCTGGTCTGACCAATTATGCGATTTTGACTTCCCCTTTGTCAGGCCAGCCCTTAGTATAGGCCCATTATTTCGCGCTACGAAATAATGGCCAGCTAAGGGAGGAAGCAGCATGGCAGGCAAGAAGATATTGATGCTCGTTGGCGAGTTCAGCGAGGAATACGAGATTTTCGTCTTCGAGCAGGCCATGCACGCGGTCGGCCACACCGTCCATGTCGTGTGCCCGGACAAGAAGGCCGGCGACGTGCTCAAGACCTCGTTGCACGACTTCGAGGGCCACCAGACCTATACCGAAAAACCTGGTCACGATTACATCCTCAAAAAGACCTTCGCCGAAGTGAACCCAGCCGACTACGATGCTGTCTATGCGGCGGGCGGCCGCGGGCCGGAATATATCCGCATCGACAAGCGCGTGCAGGCGCTGGTCAGGCATTTCCATGAAACCGGCAAGCCGATCTTCACCATCTGTCACGGCGCGCAGATCCTGATCGCGGTCGATGGCGTGGTGCGCGGCAAGGAAGTGGCGGCGCTGCATTATTGCGAGCCGGAAGTGACGCTTGCCGGCGGCATCTATATCGATGTCGCGCCGACCGGCGCGCATGTCGACGGCAATCTGGTTTCAGCCAAGGGCTGGCCGGGCCTAGCCGCCTTCATGCGGGAATGCCTGAAGGTGCTCGGCACCGAGATCCGTCACGGCGAAGTGCTGATGCGCGACGACAGGAAGGCGGCCTGAAACTTGTCAGTTGCGGCGCGCGGCTACTGACGCCGCGGGTCGTCCGCGTTCTCCGCCTCGGCGCCGTCGAGGCGGTCAAGCAGGTCGGTCAACTGCCGGGGCATCTCCCTTTCCAGGCGAAATACTGGCAAGGTGCGCAGAAAGCGCTTCGTCGCTTCGCTGCCCGCCTGCCGCCTGATATCGTTGGCCAATTCGGCGCGCCTGTTGCCGTTGTTGCCGTTCATCGTCCCAAAATCCTGTGTCGGCTTCGAAACTCCCGCGGGCGGTTCATGGTTCCCGTGGCAGTGCTCGAGAGCAAGCAAAGCTGCGTGATACGGTAAAGTTTGAATTAATTTGGAACGGCAGCCTGCCACCAGCCGCCTGCGCTTGCCCCTTGATTTTTGCCCTCCAAACCTCGATATCGGGCGCAAATCCAGAGCAATTCGAAATGACGGGAAACGCGATGAGCGACCAGGCAAAAGACGAACGCACGCCCGAAGAGATGGAAGCCGCCGAGGCTTCCGGCGAGCGTGCGGAGGGCGGTGTCGACGGCGACTACGAAGCGCTGGTGCGGCTGCTGAAGGAAAACGAGGAACTGAAGGACCGCGCGCTGCGCGCGGCGGCCGAAATGGAGAATTTGCGGCGGCGCACCGCGCGCGATGTCCAGGACGCCCGCGCCTATGCCGTCGCCAATTTCGCGCGCGACATGCTGTCGGTGTCCGACAATCTGCGCCGCGCGCTGGACGCGATTCCCGCCGAGGCAAAGGCCAGCGGCGATGCCGGCTTCAAATCGCTGATCGAAGGGGTCGACCTTACCGAGCGCGCCATGCTTTCGGCGCTGGAGCGCCACGGGGTGAAGAGACTCGCGCCCGAAGGCGAGAAGTTCGATCCGAACTTCCACCAGGCCATGTTCGAGGTCCCCAATCCGGATGTTCCCGCAGGCACTGTCGTCCAGGTTGTGCAGCCAGGCTATTCGATCGGCGAGCGCGTGCTGCGGCCAGCGATGGTCGGCGTCGCCAAGGGCGGCCCGAAGGCGGCCGCCGAGGCCAAGGTCGAGCCGGGCCCGGTGAACGAGCAGGCCGAGAAGGATGCGTGAGAGGGAGTAGCGAATAGGAAGTAGTGAGTAGGGGCTGATATTTATCCGCGGCTTCGTGCTATTTCCCTACTCACTATTCGCTACTCACTACTCGCTCGCCCATGAACCCCATCGCGTTGCTCGACTATGCCGGCGTGGCCGTCTTCGCGGCGACGGGCGCGCTTGCCGCATCGCGCAAAGAACTCGACATCATCGGCTTTCTGTTCCTGGCCTGCGTCACCGGCATCGGCGGCGGGACGCTGCGCGACGTCATCCTCAACCTGCCGGTGTTCTGGGTCGCCAACAGCGGCTATGTGCTGATCTGCGCCGTCGTCGCGGTGCTGGTCTTCTTCAGCGCCCACCGGTTCGAATCCCGCTACAAGCTGCTGCTGTGGCTCGATGCCGTCGGCCTTGCCGCTTTTTCGGTGATGGGCGCGGCCAAGGGGCTGGCGATCACCGGCTCGCCCGTCGTATCGGTCATCACCGGCGTCTTGACGGCGACCTTCGGCGGCATTCTGCGCGACCTGCTTGCCGGCGAGCCATCGGTGCTGCTCAGGCCCGAAATCTATGTCACGGCCGCTCTTGCCGGCGCCGCCATCTTTACCGTAGGCGATCTTGCCGGCCTGCCGGCGCTGGCGTCCAGCCTGCTCGGCTTCGCGGGGGCATTCGCGGTGCGCGGCGGAGCGCTTAAATTCGGCTGGTCATTTCCGGCCTATAAGAGCCGGCCGGGGCGAAGGCCGGAAGATATTCCCTGAGGGAGCGAGTAGCGAATAGGGAGTAGCGAATAGGGGTTGAACGGAACAGATCCCGCCACTTTCTTCTATTCGCTATTCGCTATTCGCTATTCGCTATTCGCTATTCGCTATGCCGCGAAACGCTGCCCTTCGCCGCCATAGTAGTTGACATAGCGGGCGCCGATCTCCTTGACCGGCATGACGACGAAGACGTCGACGGTCGAGAATTCGTGGTCGATGACGCAGCCGTCGCCGATGCGGGCGCCGACGCGCAGATAGCCCTTGACCAGCGGCGGCATGGCGGCGATCGCCGCCTTGGCGTTCACCGCCTCGATCGGCATCAGGTCCATCGAGCAGTAACGTCCCGGAACCGCGCGAACATCCCAGGCGGAGTTGGTGCGGCAATGATGGGCGAGATAGGTCAGCGCCTCGGCATGCGCCGCCGGCACGATGCCGTGGAACGAGGCGCAGCCGGTCATCACGCCGATGTCGTAGTGGTTGATATAGGCCCAGATGCCTTGCCAGAGCGCCTCGATGGTGCGCTTGGAGCGGTATTCCGGCAGAACGCAGGAACGGCCGAGCTCGAGGAAGCGCTGGCCGGGATGCCGCGCGATCAGCTTGGTAAGCTCGAACTCGCCCTCGGAATAGAAGCCGCCGGCCGTCGCGGCGATTTCCTGCCGCAGCAGGCGGTAGGTGCCGACGATGCGGCGGTGCTCAGGGCCGGGAAGGGAATTGTCCAACACCAGAAGGTGATCGCAGAGCGGGTCGAACCGGTCGGCGTCGCGCCGGTCCTGCACCTGGAACAGGTCCTTCCTCGCGCCAAGCTCGTCGTAGAATACCCGGTATCGCACTTCCTGGGCGGCGGCGATCTCGGCCTCGTTGCGCGCGAGCCGCACTTCGAGATTGCCGATGCGGCCCAGCGGAGCGCCGCTTGCGACGGCGTCGGCGGTACGGGCGGCGAGCAGGGCGCCGCCGGCATTCGGCCGAGTGTCACATTCAGGCACGACTGTATGCACGAGTGATTCTCCTTCGAGCCATCCCTCTTGGCACGGGGATACGGTGTAGGTGCAACAGGATTGTGACAGTACCGTGATACGACGTGGCGAGCAATACTTTGTCGGCTGGGCAATACACTCAACCGGCTATCTTGTGATCGCGAAAGCCAAGCAAGCCAAGGCGTTCAACGGTTAGAAATTTCCTCAGGCGGCAACCTGGCCCTCGACCGCCTGGACGAGCGCGTCCGGGTCGAGCGGCTTGGTCACGAAACCGCTGGCGCCATGGGCAAGCACGGCATGCCGGGTCTTTTCCTGGCTGTCGGCCGAAAGCACCATGATCGGAATCGGGGGCATGGCCAGGGACTCTTCGTGGCGACGTATGGCGGCGATCGCGTCCAGCCCGTCCATGACAGGCATATGCAGGTCCATCAGCACCACATCGAAGCGGAACTTGAGGCCGGCATCGGTAACGGCATCGACCGCGGCCTTGCCGTTGCCGACGATCTTGACGCGGTGTCCGGCCTTGAGCAGCGTGGCGCGGGCGAGCATGGCGTTGATGTCGTTGTCTTCCGCGATCAGCACCGACAGGCCCTGGTCGCGCTTGCGCACCGAGGGGGCTCCGCGCGGCTTCGGCAGCGGCTTGGCTAGCGCCGAGCCATGGCTGGTCAACAGCACGCGCAGCAGGGTCTCGCCCCGTACCGGCCGGGCCAGGAAGGTGGCATAGCCGCTGGCCCGGAATTCGCCGAGCATGCCGCGATCCGTCGGCGCAATCAGGGTGATGGCCTCGCAGTCGGCAAAGCCAGAATCGCGCAGCCGCTTGAGCAGCCTCCCGTCGCTGTTTTCGAGCGCGGCATCGATCAGAAGGACGTTGCAGCCCGCAGCGAAGGGGGCGGCCTGGCTCGGTGTCGTGGCAACCTCGACGATGCCGCCATGGGCCTTGATCGCGCGGGCGATGGCATCGGCCTCGATGGCGTTTTTCGACACGATTACCGCCCGCCGGTCGGCAAGGATGTTGTGGCGATGCGGTGGCGGCTCGGTCGCGGCGACCGCCGGAAGCTCCAGGACGAATTCGGATCCTTCGCCGAGCCGGCTCGAGACCGAGATCGAGCCGCCCATCGCCGTCGCCAGCCGCTTCGAGATGGCAAGCCCGAGACCGGCGCCGCCATGCACCCTGGTCGAGGTGCCGTCGGACTGCTCGAATTCCTCGAAAATGCGCTCCATGTCCTCTTCGCGCAGGCCCGGGCCGGTGTCGGCGATGGTGAAGCAGATACGGTCGGTGGTTTCGCTGCGGGCGCGCGCCACGGTCAGCAGCACCCCGCCCGTGTCGGTGAACTTCACCGCATTGCCGATGAGGTTGAGCAGCACCTGGCGCACGCGGCCTGGATCGGCGGTGATCATCTGCGGCACATCGGGCTCGACATGGCAGCCGAGGCCGATGTTCTTGGCGAAGGCCTTTGCGGCCAGAAGTTCGATGATGTTGTCGGCGATCTCGCGCAGCGAGGTCGGCTGGGGCTCGGGTTCGAAGCGGCCGGCCTCGATCTTGGAATAGTCGAGCAGGTCCTCGATGAGCGCGAGCAGCGCGCTGGCCGAGGTGGAAACGGCGCCGACATAGGTGCGCTGTTCGGGCGAGAGGTCGGTATCGGCAAGCAGCTTCGCCATGCCCATGATGCCGTTCATCGGCGTGCGGATCTCATGGCTGACGGTGGCGAGGAAGCGTGACTTGGCCTGGCTGGCATATTCGGCCCGTTCGCGCGCGGTGATCAGCGAGGATTCGGCGCGCTTGCGGGCGGTGATGTCGCGGGCGATCGCCCGGTGCGAGACCGCGCCCGTGTCCTTGTCGCGCACCGACAATTCGATCCAGGAGAACCAGCGTGGTCCGTTCGGGGTGCGGATCGCGACATCGGTCGAGCTCAGGCATTCATGATCGGAGAAGGCGGCGTCGGGAACGATGCCGACATCGATGCCAAGCTCGGACAAGGTCTTGCCGGCAAGATCGCGCGCATCGAGCTCGACAAGCGAGGCAAAGACGCTGTTGGCATAAACGATGTGGCCGTCGCGATCGCGATGGACGACGAGGTCGCCCAGCGCGTCGATCAGGCCGCGGAAGCGCTCCTCGCTCTCCTGCATCTCCCACATGCGGTCGGCGAGGGTTTCGATCTCGGCGCGGCTGCGCGCGGCGGTCTCGTCGAGAAGCGCTGCGGTGCGGCGCTCATCGCGACGGCTGCGCAGATGCATGGCCAAGCCCGCAAAGGCTATGGCGGCGAGGCCGGCGGTGATGATGAGCGGCGCTCCGGTGAGATGCGCGAGCCCCGCCATGATGGCGATGGCGGCAACGATCGTCAGGAAGAGCAGGCCGTCGTGGCGGGCCCCCGGCAGGTCGGGAGCCAGCGGCGGCGCGACGAGCACCTGCCGCTTCGGCGCATCGGGGATGAGCCTGTCAGCGCCGGCGGCTTTGCTGTCCTGTCTGATGTCGGAGACCGCGACCATGCGCAGACCATGCCAGACAGAAATTATGGAAGGCTGGGAGGGATCGTTCGAATTTTAGCGAATCGCGCGGATTCCGACCGCCCGCATGCGCGGGCGAAACCGAGCTTCGCGAGGTCGTTGCGAGCTACATATCGACAACGACGCGACCCCTGACCTTGCCTTCGACGATATCGCGCGCGGCGGCGACAATGCCGTCGAAACCGATCGTGCGGGACAACGTCGACAGCTTCTTGGAGTCGAGGTCGGTGCCGATGCGGCGCCATGCTTCCAGGCGTACCGGCTTCGGCGCCATCACCGAATCGATGCCGAGCAGCGAGACGCCACGCAGAATGAAGGGCGCGACGCTTCCGGGCAGATCCATGCCGCCGGCCAGGCCGCAGGCGGCGATCGCGCCGCCATAGGAGGTCATCGACAGCACATTGGCCAAGGTATGGCTGCCGACCGAGTCGACGCCGCCTGCCCAGCGCTCCTTGGCGAGCGGTTTCGCGGGCTGGCTGAGCTCTTCGCGCGAGATCACCTCAGCCGCGCCAAGGTCGATCAGATAGGGGCTCTCGGCGTTGCGGCCGGTCGAGGCGATGACATGGTAGCCGAGGCTCGACAGGATCGAGATGGCGACCGAGCCGACGCCGCCGGCAGCGCCCGTCACCACCACGGGACCGCGGTCCGGCACGATTCCGTGCCGCTCCAGCGCCATGACCGAGAGCATTGCCGTGTAGCCCGCCGTGCCGACAGCCATCGCATCATGCGCGCTCATGCCCTCGGGCAGCGGCACCAGCCAGTCGCCCTTGACGCGGGCGCGGCCGGCATAGGCGCCGTAATGCGTCTCGCCGACGCCCCAGCCGTTGAGGATCACCTTGTCTCCCTTGCGCCAGTCGGCATGCGAGGAGGAGATCACGGTGCCGGCGAAATCGATGCCTGGAACCAGCGGCCAGCGGCGCACGACCGGGGCCTTGCCGGTGATGGCGAGCCCGTCCTTGTAGTTCACCGTCGTCGCCTCGACGGCGACGGTGACGTCACCTTCCATCAGGTCGGCCTCGGCGAGGTCGACGACATCGACGGACTGCTTCTTGTCCGCATCGCGCGAGACGAGGATGGCTTTGAAGGTGTCGGGCATGATTTTCTCCTCGCCTCTGGCTGATGAGGAAGTCTGCGGTTTCAACAGCGTGAGGTCAATTGCCAAGGTCCTGGGACTTGGCTTCGCGCCGCCAGCCGATCAGTTCGTCGAAGACGACAAGCGCTGCGCCGACCGAGATGAAGGTGTCGGCGAGATTGAAGACCGCGAAGGACCAGACGGGCGTGTGGAACAGGATGTAGTCGATGACGTGACCGTAGACGGCGCGGTCGATGAGGTTGCCGAGCGCGCCGCCGATGATCAGCGCAAAGCCAATACGAGCGACGACATGGCCGGCCGACGTGCGCGTGGCGAGATAGAGCACGAAGGCGACGACGAGCACGGCGATGACCACCAGGCCGGTATCGCCGAAGGACTGGAACATCGAGAAGGCGATGCCGGTGTTGTAGGTGCGGAACAGCGCCAGGAACGGCAGCAGATCGACCTTCTCCTGAAAGGCGAGACCGTTCTCGACCAGCTGCTTGATCCACTGGTCGAGCGCGATGGCGATGACGACCAGCACGATGTAAGGCGACCAGTATTTCATTTGGCGGTTCTCATCGGATGTCATTGGCAGGCTCGAGCTTCAACGCGCCGCGCCGGATCTCGAACAACATCACGCCGGTGGCGACCGCCAGATTGAGCGAATCGGCCCGGCCTGCCTGGGGAATTCTGAGCAGCCGGTCGCAGCTTTCAGCGAGACTGTCCGGCAGGCCCTGCTGCTCGTTGCCCATCAGCAGCAGGACCGGTCCCCTGGAGAAATCGACCGAGCGATAGTCGACCGCGCCCTTGAGATGGGTTCCGGCGACAAGGCCGGAGAAATCGCGGCGCCAGGCGAGGAAGGCCTGCTCGGTCGCCCTGGCGACCGGCACGGCGAAGATCGAGCCCATGGTGGCGCGCACCGTCTCCAGCGAGAACGGGTCGGTGGTGTCGCCGACCAGGATGACGCCCTTGGCGCCGACGGCGTCGACGGTGCGGATCACGGTGCCGAGATTGCCGGGGTCGCGCACCCGGTCGAGCGCCACCCAGACATCGCCGTCCCTGGCGCGGATGTCCTTCAGCGGCACCGTCTGCTGCGCAAAGACGCCGACCACTATTTGCGGGTTCTCACGGCGGGTGATGGCAGCGAGCACCTTTTCGGAAACTTCGAGCACCATGCCGCCGGCGGCAACGGTCCGCGCGGCGACTTTTTCGACGGCCGGGTTGCCGCGTCCGGCCTTGGCGAAGACCAAGGTCCTGATCGACCAGCCGAGGTCGAGGGCATCGATGACCAGCTTCAGGCCCTCGGCCATGAAGGCGTTCTGCTGGTCGCGGAATTTCTTGAGCGCCAGCGCCTTGATGTCCTTGACCAGGGGATTGGCAAGGCTGGTGACTTCCTTGACCTGCCCGACCGGGCGAGCGCCGTCATGTGCCGTCATTCAAGCCACCCAGCGCGAGAACAGCGAGGTCGACAGCGCGCGGCCGGCGGATTTCTCGCGAATGATCAGCTCGCCGGATTCGACCGTGCCGCCCATACCGGCGAAGGTATCGCGCATCAGCGCATGGATGGCGAAGAAGGAAGCGCGGATCGAATAGGCGGTGAGGACGACGGCGAGCGGTTTCGGCGTCAGGATCGAGCGGCAAAGCTCGGTGAGGCCCGGCAGGTCCTCGAACAATTGCCAGACCTCGCCCTTGGGTCCGCGGCCATAGGCCGGCGGATCGAACAGCACGATGTCGTAGCGGCTGCCGCGGCGTTCCTCGCGCTCGGCGAATTTCATCGCGTCCTCGACGATCCAGCGGATCGGCTTGTCGGCAAGGCCGGCCATCTCCTGGTTCTCGCGCGCCCAGCCGATCGCCTTCTTCGAGGCATCGACATGGGTGACCTCGGCGCCGGCGCGGGCCGCCACCAGCGAGGCGAGGCCGGTATAGCCGAACAGGTTAAGCACCTTGACCGGGCGTCTCGCCGACGCGATCAGTCCCGCCATATGGTCCCAATGCGAGGCCTGCTCCGGAAAGACGCCGACATGGCGAAACGAGGTGAAGCGGCCGAGATAATCGATGCCGTCATGCTTCATCGGCCAGGTTTCGCCGAGCGGCGTTTTGGGAAACCGCCAGCGGCCGATGCCTTCTTCGTCGGTGTCGCCGGTGAAGATGGCGTCGGCGCGCTCCCATTCCTTCGCCGGCAGGGCCCGCTGCCAGATTGCCTGGCCCTCGGGACGCACGATGCGGTACGGGCCGTATTGCTCGAGCTTCTCACCGGCGCCGCTGTCAAGCAGGGCGTAATCGGCGTTTGGCGCGACTTCGAGGATCAACGGCAGGCGCTCGGCAGGCAACGCGCCTTCGCGGCGCGCAAGCACGCGCGGCGCCGGCTTGGCTTCCTGCCGCTCCGCCGGCTTGGTTTCGCGGCGCTCGGCTGGCGCGGCCTGCTGCCGTCCGGCCGCGAACGCATCACGCGGGCGGGGCTGTTCCGCCCTTGCGGGATGCGGGCGGCCATCGCGGCGTTTGTCGCGAAAAGATTTCAAGAAGGGTCATCTCCGGCGGTTCGGCCCGCTTCTGCCACAGCTCAGCCCACCGGCGCAACAAAGCCTGGCTCATTCAATGGTGCTGTCATCAACCATGCCGGATACCGAGCAGGCCGAAACAAAGCGAAACGAAGCCAAGCGCCTTCGCCGCGGCCACCGCCATGTGGCCGGTCTCCCAACGCAGCCGGACGGCCTCGAAATTGTCCGGGATCGGTCCGGGCGCCCAGGTCGCAAGAATGTCGTTGGCCGGCTTGACCAGTCCGAACCAGAGCGCCAGCGAGACGGCATAAAGCAACGCGGCGACGAGCACGAGCCAGAAGTCTGTCGCTTGGCCGCGCAGCATCCAGGCAAGCAGCGCTGGACAGAGGATCGCAGCGACATCCAGCGGTGCTCCGATCACGGCAAAGAGCTGGAACTGCGCATTGAAGACCGTCGCCTCGCGCCAAAGCGCCGGCGACCATTTCGTCAGCCTCGGCAGCGATTCCAGCACATGGGCAAAGGACGGCCCAAGGCTGAGCGCCGCGACGAAAGCGGTCAGCACCGACCAGAACAGCAGGGTCCCGCGCATCTCCATTGTGGGGAGAACGGCAACGGGACGCGGGCGTTCCGTGGCAGAAGGTCGCTTGCCGCGATGTGCAGGCCAGCCCTATTGTCCGGCACGCCGGTTAGCCATTCATGTCCCGTTCAGCCCGCCTGCTCGACCTCGTCCAGATCCTTCGCCGCCACCGCCGGCCGGTGAGCGGCCGCACGCTTGCGGACGCAATCGGCGTGTCGATCCGCACGCTCTATCGCGACATCGCGACGCTGCAGGGGCAGGGCGCGCCGATTGAGGGCGAGGCGGGGCTTGGCTATGTGCTGAAGCCCGGGTTCATGCTGCCGCCGCTGATGTTCACCGACGAGGAGATCGAGGCGATCGTGCTCGGCTCGCGCTGGGTGGCGAAGCAGCCGGACAAAAGGCTGGCGGCCGCCGCGGCGGATGCGCTGGCCAAGATCGCGGCGGCGGTGCCGGATGATCTGCGCGACGATCTCGACGCGACGACACTGCTCGTCGGGCCGCGCTCGGAAAATGCCGAAGCGATCGACCTCGGCATCGTGCGGCAGGCGATCCGGGACGAGCGCAAGCTTGGCTTCCTCTACCGTGACGCGGGGGGAGCGGCATCGAAGCGTCTGGTCTGGCCGTTCGCGCTCGCCTTCTTCGACAAGGTACGGGTGATGGTGGCGTGGTGCGAAACGCGCCAGGATTTCCGGCATTTCCGCGCCGACCGGATGTCCGGCCTGACAGCGACAGACATCCGCTATCCGCGCCGCCGCCAGGTAATGCTGAAGGAGTGGCGGGCGAGCCTTGACACGCCCGGCCGGAACGGCGCGAAAGACGCTTCCGGCTGATCGCTGCTGCCAGAATCTGACAGCAGGTTCGCATATCGTCTCCAAGGTTCAGACACTTTGGAGATCAGATATGACCACGCCGAATTTCGTCATCCTCTATGTCGACAGCCCGGAAAAGAGCGGCGCGTTCTACGCTTCGCTGCTCGGACGCGAGCCGGTTGAATCCTCGCCGACCTTCGTCATGTTCGTGCTCGACAAGGGGTTCAAGCTCGGCCTCTGGTCGCGCCACACGGTGGAACCGGCTGCGGCGGCAGCGGGCGGTGGCGGCGAGCTCGTGATGGCAGTCGAGAACGCGGCAGCGGTCGATGCCACCCATGCGGATTGGGCTGGCAGAGGCCTTAAGGTACTTCAGGCGCCACTAGATCTTGATTTCGGCCGCACCTTCGTCGCGCTCGATCCCGACAATCATCGCCTGCGCGTCTACTGGCCGAATGGGCAGTAGGCAGTAGGCAGCAGGCCTATGTTCCCTGTTGCCTGCTGCCCAATCCCTACTGCCTATTTGAGCGCCTTGTAGACGGCGACGCCGGCGGCGAGATCCTCTACCGCCGCGCCGACCGACTTGAACAGCGTGATCTCGTCGTCGGTTTGCCGGCCCTGTTTCTCGCCACGCGCGAGCTCGTGCAGGTCGGCGACAATCGCTTCCGGTTTCAGCACGCCGGAGGCCAGCGGCTGGACGATGTCGCCTGCCTCCTTGGTGGCGCCGGCGCGGGTGTCGACATAGACGCGGGCACGGACAATGGCGTCATCATCGCTTTCGCGCATCGTCGGCGTGAAGCCGCCGACGAGGTCGACATGGGCGCCCGGCTTCAGCAGCGCGCCCTTGACCAGCGGCGTGTTCGAGATGGTCGCGGAAGCGACGATGTCAGCCTCGGCAAGCTCCGCGTCGAGATCGCCGGCGGCATTTGCCGGAAGGCCTTCGGCGCCCAACGCGGCGGCCACTTTTTCGGCATTGGCCGGCGTGCGGTTCCAGATGCGGATGGATGTGATCGGCCTGACCGCCGAATGCGCCTTGGCAAGGAAGGGCGACAGCGCGCCGGCGCCGATCACCAGAAGCCGCGAGGCGTCCTTGCGGGCGAGATAGGAGGCGGCGAGCGCGGAGGCGCAGGTCGTGCGCCACTGGGTCAGCCGTTGGCCGTCGATCAGCGCTTGCGGCTCGCCGGTGACGCCGTCGAGCAAAAGGTAAAGGCCCATGACCGCCGGCTTGCCGATGGCATTGTTGTCCGGCGACACGGTGACGATCTTGACGCCGATATGGCCTCCCTCGGAGGTGCCGGCGGCGTTGAAGTCGGTCCAGGCCGGCATCAAAAGCAAGGTCGAGGCGGCGCCGTCCGGCCGCTCGACGCCATGATGGTGGCGAACCGGCTGCACGGCGCCATCGCGAAAAGCCGTGCGCAGAGTCTCGACAAGGCCCGGAAAGGTCAGCGCGCGGTCGACCTCGGCGGCCGAAATGGTCAGCATTGAAAGCTCCGTGGTGTCGAAAGGACGCTCGACTATCTTCTACGCAATTCCGGACGGAAAACCGCTACGCACTTTGCCTGGAATTGCTAAAGCGCGTCGCGCTGAAACAGAATCAGGCGGCACGCTTTAAGTCTTTGTTCGATGCATGTCGTTGTCCCAGAACCGCTGCGCACTTCTGGGCGACATGCATTAGTTCGTCGGGTTGGGCAGCGCCGGTCCCTTGGGCGCCACGGGCGTGCGGCTCACCGCCTGGCGCAGGTTTTCCGCCTCGAGGCCGCGCTGGCGCGCGAGCTTGCGATAGCGTCCCTGCTTCACCCAGGTGGCCAGGCTTCCGACGACCATGCCGATGGCCAAAGCCAGGAACAGGAAGATGAAAAGCGGCAGGCTCAGCGTCAGCGCAGGATTGCCGGGATGAAATGGATCAAGCGTGAAGGCGACAGGGCCGCGGTTGGCGACGGCGAGCGCGATCAGGATGACGGCCAGCGGCACGAAGACCACGACGAGGATGAAGCGATTGAACATCAAATCTCCATGGAGAGGCTTCTTGAAGCGCGCATGTCCTTGTCCTGAAACCGGTCTCCACTTTCGGGAGACATGCCTTTAGGCGCCAAGATGCCGTTTCGACCGCCGGCCCGGCGCCTATTTGCCGCCGTTCAGCCTTTCGCGCAACTCCTTGCCGGTCTTGAAGAACGGCACCCATTTTTCCTCGACCTCGACGGACTCGCCGGTGCGCGGGTTGCGGCCGGTGCGGGCCGGACGGTTCTTCACCGAAAAGGCGCCGAAACCGCGCAACTCGACCCGGTTGCCCTCAGCAAGCGCGTCGGTGATCTCGTCAAAGATCGCGCCGACGATGTTTTCGACGTCGCGCAGGAAAAGGTGCGGGTTGCGTGCAGCAATGATCTGCACAAGCTCGGATTTGATCATAGAACATTCCCCGTAAAACCACTGCAACCGATTATCAGGATGATTTTATTGCTTTTTCGGCTCGTCCCAACGGCACCTTAAGGGTGCCAGACCGAAACGAGACCGTCAAGAAACAAGCGGTCGGCGCCAAGTTCGTGAATGATATCGCCGCCGGCATCCGGCAGGCCGAGCGCCTTGGCCGCCACTTTTGCCATCGACTGGGAAAACAGGAAACCGCCACGCCTGTCCTTGTCCTTCCACTCGACGACCTTGAGCTTGCTGTCCACGCCCTTCGTCGCCAGCCAGTCGATCGCCTCCTGCTCGCCGCCGACGGCGTCGACCAGGTGGTTGGCCAAAGCCTGGCGGCCGGTGAAGATCGAACCGTCGGCCAGCGCCAGCGCCTGCTCATGCGTCATCTTGCGGCGATCGGCGACGATGCCGACGAACCAGTCGTAGCTGTCGAGGATCAGCTTGCGCACCATGGCGCGCTCGTCGTCATTGGTCGGCTTGAAGGGCGAGGGCGAAGCCTTGAGTGGCGACGATTTCACCTCCTCCAGCTTGATGCCGAGCTTGTCCATGAGACCGCTGACGTCGGGATACTGGATCAGCACCCCGATCGAGCCGACGATCGATGTCTTGCGGGCGACAATGTGGTCGGCTGCACTTGCGATCATATAGCCGGCCGATGCCGCCAGCGTGCCGACTTCGGCCACCACCGGCTTGTCACCGGCAAGCTTGCGCACGGCGTCGAATGTGGACTCGCCGCCGACCGTGGTGCCTCCGGGCGAATCGATCGAAAGGATGACGCCCTTCACCTCCGGCGACTTGCGGATCGATTCCAGCCTTTTGAGCAGCTCCTCGTCCTCGGTGATGGTGCCTTCAACCTTGACCTTGGCGATGTGGGGGACCGCCCGGCCGGTAAAATTGTCGTCATAGACCCAGGTCGAGAAAGCGATGATCGCTGCCGCCAGAACCAGAAACGCGACCACGCGCCAGAATGTCAGCTTGCGGCGCAAGCGGCGGCGGTCGATCAAGTCGTCGGCTCTCATTGCCATTGTCAGCCTCATGGGTGGTGGGAAAGCACGCTTTTAAAGCAAGCTTCTACACACGGCTACCGTTTCCTGGCGCGGGTCATCCGCTTCACAGAAGGGTGACCCCTCTACTTTCTTGTCCTGATGCAATTCCTGTCGGAAACCGCTCGCAGCTTTCCCGGAACTGTTCCGAAAGGCCCGGCTTCGGCCTCCGGCGGTGACGCCGGGCTCACGAAAAATTAACGCAAGCAGTCCGTATCTGCTATGAAGTACAGGCCGTCTCGCCGAATTCCTTTCGATTTTGCGCGCGGCAGCTGTCACATTTTTGCAGTTTTCCTCCGCTTGTGCTTGCTTGTAGGTGCCGGCATACCACCTATAGGCGGTGTTTGGGCGGGCAAAGGTCCATTAGAAAAGTCATGTTGGCGCGATCTGACGAAACGAGCGATGCCGGTGAGGCATCGGCTCCCGCGAACCAAGGCGGCACGCGTGGCGATGCGTTCAACCGCGCCCGGCGGCACTCGCGCCGCGTCCGCGTGCTGAAATTTGCGGTACCGCTGCTCGCGGTCGCGATCGCCGTCGCCTTTCCGGTCTATTCCTACCTCAAAGCGCCGCTGTCGGTATCGGTGCAGGCCGACGGCACGGCGTTTTCCGATGGCAAGCTGGTGATGGCCAATCCGAAGCTCAACGGCTTCACCAAGCAGAAGCTGCCATATTCGCTGACGGCGACCAGGGCGACGCAGGATGTTGGCCAGCAGGCCGTCATCGACCTCGAAGGCATCAACGCCAGACTGCCCGTCGCCACCGACAACATCGTCTCGGTGGATGCCGCGCACGGTATCTACAATCGCGACGCCAACACGATGGATCTGACCAGCGACGTCAGCGTGACGACGACCGACGGCCTGATGGCGAAGTTCAAATCGATCTTCCTAGACATGGGCAAAGGCTCTATGAAGACGAGCAATCCGGTCGACGTCAGCCGTGGGGGGTCGCGCATCACCGCGGACTCGATGTCGGTCGAGGACAATGGCAGGCTCGTGGTCTTCGAGAGCCGGGTTCGCGTCAACATAGATCCAACTGCGCTGAAGGCAGCGGGGGTAAACGGTGGAGAACAGAATGCGTCGCAGTAAATCCGCATGGCTTCCGGGCGCTGCTTCCGCATTGCTGTTTTTGGCAACGGCGCATTCGTTCGCGCAGTCGAGCGCGACCAGCCAGATTCCCGGGCTCAAGCTGTCGGGTGACCAGCCGATCCAGATCGAAAGCGACAAGCTCGAGGTCCGCCAGGCCGACAGCATGGCCGTGTTCAGCGGCAATGTGACGGTTAATCAGGGGCCGACCCTGCTCAAGGCCGGCAAGATGACGGTCTACTATGTCAAGGATGCCAATGCCGGCAAAAGTGCCGCAGCAGGCGCATCGGCGATGACGGGCGCCGCCAATATCGACCATCTCGAGGTCGAGAACAAAGTCTACATCAAATCGAACGACCAGATCGCCACCGGCGACACCGGCAAATTCGACATGAAGACGCAGGTGCTGGTGCTTTCCGGCAAGGAAGTGGTGCTGTCGCAGGGCGACAATGTGCTCAAGGGCTGCAAGCTCACCGTGCAGATGAAGAGCGGCCTCGGCAATGTCGAAGGCTGTCCTCGCGTCATCATGATGTTCAAGCCGCAGAAACAGGACGCGCAGCAGGGAGCGTCGAGCAAGTAATGGCCGGCGTGACTTCGCTGCTGGCCCGTCTCCCGGGACGGGCAGCCGCACAACCCGCTGCGCCGGCGACGGTCGGCGCCGACAAGGCGAAGTTCAAGGGCACCCTGATCGCCAAGGGGCTGACCAAGAGCTACAAGGGCCGCAAGGTGGTGAGCGGTGTGACGCTCGGCGTGCGCGCCGGTGAGGCTGTAGGCCTGCTCGGCCCCAACGGCGCTGGCAAGACCACCTGTTTCTACATGGTCACCGGCCTTGTTCCCGTCGACGAAGGTTCGATCGAGATCGACGGCTTCGATGTCACCTCGATGCCGATGTACCGGCGGGCCCGCCTCGGCATCGGCTATCTGCCGCAGGAAGCGTCGATCTTCCGCGGCCTGAATGTCGAGCAGAACATCCGGGCCGTGCTGGAGGTGGTGGAAAAGAGCCGCAAGGAACGCGAGCGCACGCTCGACGAGCTGCTCGAGGAGTTTCACATCAGCCATCTGCGCAAGGCGCCGTCCATGTCGCTGTCGGGCGGCGAACGGCGTCGCCTCGAAATCGCGCGGGCGCTGGCGACGCGGCCTGCCTATATGCTGCTCGACGAGCCCTTCGCCGGCATCGACCCGATCGCCGTCGCCGACATCCAGCAACTCGTTCGCCATCTCACGGCGCGCGGCATCGGCGTCTTGATCACCGACCACAATGTGCGCGAGACGCTCGGCCTGATCGACCGCGCCTACATCATCCATGCCGGTCAGGTGCTGACGCATGGCCGCGCCGACGAGATCGTCGCCAATGCCGATGTACGGCGTCTCTATCTCGGCGAGGGTTTCACGCTCTGACGGCGGGTTTCGACGCGGTTTGGATAGCCTCGTCACGGCTTTCGGTCATTTTAGCGCTCGATAACGCTCCGGTAAGCCGCAGCTGCTAGCGTTTTGCTTGACAAGCAAAAGCCGGGCCAGTTTCTATGCCCGACCGAAAAACAGTCGACGCGTAGACGAGGCGTTTGAAGTCCATCATGGCGCTGGCAGCCAAACTGCAGCTCAGACAATCCCAGTCGCTGGTGATGACGCCGCAGCTGATGCAGTCGATCCGGCTGCTGCAGCTCACCCATGTCGAGCTCGAGCGCTTCATCGACGAGGAGATCGAGCGCAACCCGCTGCTGGAACGGGCCGAGCCGCAGGACGATGCCGCCGGCGATCTATCCCAGAAAAGCGAGACATCGCCGGAAAAGAACACCGAAGGCGACTGGTTCGAGGGCGAGATGGAGTGGAGCGCGGAAGCGATCTCGCAAAAGCTCGATTCTTCCCTGGAGAACCTGTTTCCCGACGATCCGGGCACCAGCGAGAGGCTGGGGCCGGATCTCACGGCGCAATGGAAGTCGGCCGCCGGGGGCGGCGCGGGCGCAGCATCGTCCGAGGGGTTCGACATCGGCGACATGGCCGCGGCCGCCATCACGCTGCGCGAACATGTCGGCGAGCAGATCGCGCTTGCCTCCCTGAGCCCCGGCGAACGCCTTATCGCGGGTGAGCTGGCCGAAGGGCTCGACGAAGCCGGGTACCTGCGCACCGAACTCGACGAGATCGCGGTTCGGCTCGGCACGGACGGCGCGGCGGTGGCGCGGGTGCTTGGCGTGTGCCAGACCTTCGAGCCAGCAGGACTTTTCGCGCGCGACCTTGCCGAGTGCCTGTCGCTGCAACTGGCGGTGCGCGACCGGCTCGATCCGGCGATGAAGGCGCTGGTCGCCAACCTCGAGCTTCTGGCGCGGCGGGATTTCCAGTCGCTGAAACGCATCTGCGGCGTCGACGAGGAAGACCTGCTCGACATGCTGGCCGAGATCCGCGCGCTCGATCCGCGGCCCGGCCTGGCGTTTTCGGGCGGCGCGAGCGACGCGATCGTCGCCGATGTCGAGGTGCGCGCCGCCAATGACGGCAGCTGGGCGGTGGAGCTCAATGCCGATACGCTGCCTCGCGTGCTGGTGGACAATGTCTATTTCGCCCGCATTTCGAGCCATGCCAAGGACCAGGCGGAAAAAGAGTTTCTCGCCGAATGCCTGCAGAACGCCAACTGGCTGACGCGCAGCCTCGATCAACGGGCCAAGACCATTCTCAAGGTGGCGTCCGAGATCGTGCGGCAACAGGACGCTTTCCTCGTCCATGGCGTGCGCCATCTCAAGCCGCTCAACCTGCGTACGGTGGCCGACGCCATCGGCATGCATGAATCGACGGTCAGCCGCGTCACCGCCAACAAATATATGCTGACGCCGCGCGGCGTCTTCGAGCTGCGCTATTTCTTCACCGCGTCGATTGCCTCCGCGGAAGGCGGCGAAGCGCATTCGTCCGAGGCCGTGCGCGACCGCATCAAGCAGATGATCGACGAGGAAAAGCCCATCGACGTGCTTTCCGACGACGCCATCGTCGACATGCTCAAGGAAAGCGGGGTCGACATCGCGCGCCGCACCGTCGCGAAATATCGCGAAGGCATGAACATTCCCTCGTCGGTGCAGCGGCGGCGGGAGAAGCGGGCGCTCGCGAACGCCGGCCGCTAGGCCGATGCGAATCTCGACAAGCCCTGGCCGGTGCGAGACGGTGCTGATTTCCCACAATTCCCGAGTTTCATTGACAAGCCGCAATGAAGTGTCTAGAAGCCCGCCCGCATGGAGCAGGGCGGTGATGCCCGCTAGCGAATGGGTCCGTCAGACACGGCCATGGACGGCCAAGAAGGCGACTTGTGATCAACCGGAAAGTTCGGGTCTAAAATCGGCGCGCATGCCGCTGCAAAGCTTGTGCGCGCGCACCACGGGTATAAACTCGGGAACAGTTTGAAGCCTGAGCAAGGAAGGTCAGTTTTCAGATGAATCTACGCATTTCGGGAAAACACATGGACATCGGCGATGCGTTCCGCACGCGCATCAACGACCGGGTCGGCGAGGCGATCGAGAAATATTTCGATCGGGGTTTTTCAGGACATGTCACGGTCATCAAATCGGGGTCGCGTTTCTCCGCCGACTGCATGGTCCGGCTCGATTCCGGCGCTTCTTTGCAGGCGACCGGCGACGCCCAGGACCCGACGCTTGCCTTCGAGGCGGCGGCCGACCGCCTGGAAACGCGGCTGCGACGCTACAAGCGCCGGCTGAAGTCGCGTAACACCGGCAACGGCAATGGCGAAGAGCCGACCGACATCGCCTACACCGTGATGGCTCCCCTCACCGATGACGAGGAAGACATTCCGGAGGACTTCGCTCCGGTCATCGTCGCCGAATCAAGCTTGACGCTGCGGACCATGTCGGTGGCTTCCGCGGTCATCGAGCTCGACAACAGCGACAGCCCGGTCTTCCTGTTCCGCAACGCTGGAACCGACCATCTCAACATCGTCTACCGCCGGCCGGATGGCAACATCGGCTGGATCGATCCGTCGACGACCAAAGTCGCGCAAGGATAAAAAGCCAGCCGCGCAAGGGGGCGACGACTGGCGCGGCAGGCGAGCAAGGGATTTTTCAAGCATGGATCTCAGCGATCTCATCAGCGTTCCGGCGATCATGCCGGCGTTGAAGGCGAATTCCAAAAAGCAGCTTCTGCAATTGCTGTCGGAGAGGGCGGCGGCGATTTCGGGGATTCCGGAGCGGGAGGTGTTCGACACCATCCTGCAGCGCGAGAGGCTGGGCTCGACCGGCGTCGGCAACGGCATTGCCATTCCTCATGGCAAGCTCGCCGGCGTGAAGCGGATCGCCGGCGTCTTCGCCCGGCTGGAAACGCCGGTCGATTTCGAGGCGCTGGACGACCAGCCGGTCGACCTGGTGTTTTTGCTGCTTGCGCCGGAAGGTGCCGGCGCCGACCATCTCAAGGCGCTGTCGCGCATCGCACGCGTGCTGCGCGATGCCGACACGGTGGCCAAAATCAGGGGCACGCGCGACGCGGTGGCGATCCACGCGCTCTTGTCGGATACGCAGGCCTCGCACGCGGCCTGACGTTTTGAGATCGAACCTGGTTTTTGGGATAAAACCCTAGAGGGGCCGCCGGGAGCGGCCCTTTCCATTTCAGACTGCCAGCAATCGCCTTAGTGAATGGCGACAGTGGTCAGGTCGTTCTCCAACGCACCCGCCAGTGCCCGGTCACGGGCGTCGGAAAGCAGAAT
Source organism: Mesorhizobium sp. CA5 (assembly GCF_020165105.1). Classification (NCBI taxonomy): domain Bacteria; kingdom Pseudomonadati; phylum Pseudomonadota; class Alphaproteobacteria; order Hyphomicrobiales; family Phyllobacteriaceae; genus Mesorhizobium; species Mesorhizobium sp. CA5. The sequence continues at coordinate 160,873 of NZ_JAIUHJ010000012.1, forward strand.
CGGCTGGCCGTTGGCGGCAAACAGCGCCCACAGCTCCAGGCCGGGCGCGATCTCGCCGAGGCCGGGGAAGCGGCCGCGCAGGTCGTCGCTCGACACTTTCCTGAGATAAGCGACCGAACCTTCGCCGAGATGAGCGAGTTCGCCGCTGGTCATGGTGATCGTTTCGTCAGTTCTGGTCATTTCAAGCCTCCTTGGCGCGAGGACGCCAGGATCGGCCGCCTCGCATAGAGCCGTCGGCAAAGGTCAGTCTTTCACCGATATGTTTATTTTCCGTACCATCCGCTCGGACTCCGGCCGATCGAGATCGATCGACAGCAGACCGTTCTTCAGTTCCGCCGCGATCACCCGCATGCCGTCGGCCAGCACGAAGCAGCGCTGGAACTGGCGCGCGGCGATGCCGCGGTGCAGGAATTCGCGCTCGGTGTCGTCGGTCTGACGACCGCGCACGATCAGCTGGTTTTCCTCCGTGGTGACATCGAGGTCGCTTTCTGCAAAACCGGCAACCGCCAGCGTGATGCGCAGCCTTTCGGCCTTGCCGTCGGCGGCATTGAGGCGCTCGATATTGTACGGAGGGTAGCTGTCTCCGGACTTCGCCAGACGCTCAAGCGTCTTTTCCATGGCATCAAAACCCAGGAGAAGCGGGCTGGAGAAAGGCGTCATTCGACTCATTGTTACACTGTCCTCTGAAGAGCGACACAAACTGGAAAAACCCGGATGGCATTTTTCCCGATGGTCTTGATATGGTCCGTCGCGCGATCAAGTTCAAGCCGCCAAATCAGGATGGCGTTTCGTCGAACCGTCATCTTCATCCAGCCTTTCATTGGAGCATGATTTCGTCCGAAAACCGGTTCCCACCTTCCGGGAACCATGCTCTAAAACCCGCCCAAAAAGACTTCCCAAAAGGAATTGAAATGCCCCAGTCCAGAAAGATCATCATCGACACGGATCCCGGCCAGGACGATGCCGTCGCCATATTGCTGGCGCTCGGCAGTTCCGAGCTGGAGATCGTCGGCATCACCGCGGTAGCCGGCAACGTGCCGCTGAATCTGACCCAGAACAACGCCCGCAAGATATGCGAGCTGGCCGGCCGGCCCGACATCAAGGTCTATGCCGGCGCCATCCGGCCGCTGGCGCGTGAACTCGTCACCGCCGAAGAGGTGCATGGCAAGACCGGCCTGAACGGCCCGCAGCTGCCCGAGCCGACCATGCCGCTCCAGGAACAATATGCCGTCGATTTCATCGTCGAGACGCTGATGCGCGAGGAAAGCGGCACCATCACGCTCTGCCCGCTCGGACCGCTCACCAACATCGCGCTGGCGCTGATCCGCGAGCCCAGGATCGCGCCGCGGATCAAGGAAATCGTCCTGATGGGCGGCGGCTTCTTCGAGGGCGGCAATGTCACGCCGGCCGCCGAATTCAATATCTATGTCGACCCGCAGGCCGCCGATCTGGTGTTCAAATCGGGCATTCCGATCGTGATGATGCCGCTCGACGTCACCCACAAGGCGCTGACCACGTCCGAGCGCATCCAGGCCTTCCGCAAGCTCGGCACCAAGGTCGGCACCGCGACCGCCGAGATGCTGGAGTTCTTCGAGCGCTATGACGAGGAAAAATACGGCACCGATGGCGGGCCGCTGCACGACCCGTGCGTGATCGCCTATCTCGTCAAGCCGGAGCTGTTCAAGGGCCGCCACTGCAATGTCAGCGTCGAGACGACCTCCGAGCTCACTATGGGCATGACGGTGATCGATTGGTGGGGCGTCGCCAAGCGCAAAAAGAACGCCATGGTGATGCGCGACATCGACCATGACGGCTTCTTCGCGCTGCTGGTAGAGCGGCTCGGGCGGCTTTAGCGCCTTTCCTTCCCCCCTTGTGGGGGAAGGTGGCCGAGCGAAGCTCGGTCGGATGAGGGGTGTTCCAGGGAACGCCGACGTCTCACTCCGCTGGAACACCCCTCATCCGTCTCGGCGCTATCGCGCCGATCCACCTTCTCCCACAAGGGGAGAAGGGAGAGATGCTACTTCGCCTTCGAGAACGCCAGCCACAGCCCGCCGCCGACCAGGAAAGTGCCGCTGATGCGCGACATCAGCTTGACGCGGCTGGCCGACAGAACGCGCCCGGCGCGGCCCGCGGCAAGGGCATAGGTCGAGTCCGACATGGCGGCGAAGATCATCGCTGTCAGGCCCATGACGACGATCTGCAGCGAATAGTTGCCCTGCGGGGCGATGAACTGCGGGAAGAAGGCGCCGAAAAACACCAAAGTCTTCGGATTTGAGATCGCCACCAGAAAACCCTGCAGGAAGAAGCCGCCGCGCGGCTTTTTGGCCGAGCCGTCGGGGTTCAGTGCGCCTTTGGCGCGAAACATCTGCACGCCCATCCAGATGAGATAAGCGGCGCCGATCAGCCGCACCCATTCGAACCAGTGGCCCATGCCGGCGATCAGCGTGTTGAGGCCGATGCCGACGATGGCGATCATGATGGCAAGGCCAGCCTGGGTGCCGGCGACGTTGGCCAAGCCCGCGCGCGAGCCGTGGCGGATGCTGTTGGCGATGATCAGCGTGACCGTGGGTCCTGGCACCAGGATGATGACGATGCAGGCGACGACATAGGTGGCGTAGAGTTCCAGCGACATGATCTTCCCCCGAACAGGACAGCGCCGACTTGGGCGGAGCGCGATCAATGCACGGGATTGATGCTGGCGCAAGCTGGTCGGGCAGGGCGGCCCGTCATGCAGCCCCCGCCGCCCATGGCAGGGTCGCCTCATAGGCGGCGCCGGCCTTGAGCACGGAGAGATCGCCGCGCGGGCGGCCGATCAACTGCATGCCCATGGGCCGGCCCCTCTCGTCGAAGCCGGCCGGCACGTTGAGCGCCGGGCAGCCGCCCAGCGTGGCGAAGGCAGAGACCTGCATCCAGCGGTGATAGCTGTCCATGGCCCGCCCCGCGACCTCGCGCGGCCAGTGGGTGGTCACGTCGAACGGGAAGATCTGCGCGGTGGGCAGCGCGATCAGGTCGAAGCCCTCGAAAAGCGCAAGCAGCGTCCTGTGCCAGGAGGTGCGTCGGACGGTCGCGGCATGGATCTGCGGCGCGGTCAGGCGCATCGCCTGCTCCACTTCCCAGACAGCCTCGGGCTTCAGAAGCCTGCGTTTTGCCGGATCGTCATAATGCGCCTTCAGCCCGCAGCCGCTGCTCGCCTGGCGCAAGGTGACAAAAGCCTGCCACAGCGCCTCGAAGTCGACATCCGGAACCAAGGCCTCGCTATGGAAGGAAGCATCGGCGAAGCGGGCAAGCGCGGCCTCGCAAAGGTCGAGCACGCCGGGCTCCATCGGCAGGTGGCCGCCGAGGTCGCCCAACCAGGCGATGCGGCCGCCTGACGCTTCGGTCCGCAAACCGTCAAGGAACGAGCCCGCCTTGTCGTGCGAAAGCGGCGCATGCGGGTGATAGCCGGCCTGTTCGTCGAGGAGCAGCGCGATGTCGCGAATGTTGCGGCCCATCGGCCCCTCGACGCCCATCTGCGAATGGAAGACATCGACGTCCGGGCCGGCAGGCACAAGACCCTGCGAGGGACGGAAACCGTAAACATTGTTGTAGGCCGCCGGATTGCGCAGCGAACCGCCGAAGTCGCTGCCGTCGGCGACGGGCACCATGTCGAGCGCCAGCGCCACGGCCGCGCCGCCGCTCGAGCCGCCGGCGGTCAGTGCCGGGTCGAAGGCGTTGAGCGTCGGCCCGAAAACCGGATTGTAGGTGTTGGAGCCCAGGCCGAATTCCGGAACATTGGTCTTGCCGATGATGATGGCGCCGGCCTTGCGGACGCGCTCGACGAAGAAATCGTCCGTGTCGGGAATGAAATCGGCAAAGATCGGCGAGCCGAAGGTGGTTCTGAGCCCCTTGGTCTGGGCAAGGTCCTTGATGGCGATGGGCAGGCCGTACAGCGATCCGGCCTCACCGCCTTGCGCCAGATTGGCATCGGCCCTGTCGGCCTCGGCAAAGACATCGGCGCGCTCGCGCAGCGAGACGATGGCGTTGACCAGCAGGTTCACCGCCTCGATGCGGTCGAGGAAGGCGCCGGCCACCTCGCGCACCGACAAACGGCGCTGCCTGATCTCGCCTGCGAGCTCGACGGCGGAAAGGCGGCAGATATCGCCGGCCGGCGGCACTGCGTGCTTCGTTATCGGACGCATGGCTGCTACCGCGCCGCCGCCAAAGCCGCGTCGACATCCTTGGCCAGCGGGATCGCCGGTTGCGCCCCTGGCTTCAGGCAGGCGAGCGACCCGGCCGCGGCGGCGCGGGTGAGCGCATCCTGAAGTGAGAGACCGGACGATAGGCCGGCGCCGAAATAGCCGCAAAACGTATCGCCGGCGCCGACCGTGTCGACCGGGGTGATCTTCAGCGCCGGAACGGCAAGGAAATCGCCCGGTGTGGCGGCCAGCACCCCGTCGCCGCCGAGCGTGACGACGATGATGCGGCCCGTCTTTTTGGCATAGTCGCGCATGCGGGCCGGGCGGTCGCGCCCCGAAAGCGCGAGCGCCTCGCCATAAAGATCGAACTCGGTTTCGTTGGCGACGGCATAGTCGGCCTTGCCGAGGAGGCCGGCGGCTTCGGCACGGAAGGGGGCGGTGTTGAGCACGCTGACGGCGCCGGCCGCGCGCGCTGCGTCGAGCGTGGCCTCGACGGTCTGCAACGGGATCTCGTGCTGCAGGAGCACGACGTCGCCTTTCTTGAGATAGGCCTTGGCGACATCGCCCGGCACAACCGAATCATTGGCGCCCGGCACCACGGCGATGACGTTTTCGCCGTCGCCGCCGACCAGGATCAACGCCGTGCCGGTGGAGGCGAAGCTCTCGCCGACACCGGACAGATCGACAGCGCCGGCCTTGAGAAGGGCGAGTGCCTCGGCGGCAAAACTATCCTTGCCGACCGCGCCCACCATGCGCACTTGCGCGCCGGCGCGCGCCGCGGCCAGCGCCTGGTTGGCGCCCTTGCCGCCGGGCGCGGTGGCGAAGCCGGAGCCGCGCACCGTCTCGCCGGGTTCCGGCAAGCGGTCGACATTGGCGATGAGGTCGAGGTTGATCGAACCGACAACAATAATCAAAAACTGCCTCCCGGTGAAGCGGGTCAGCCTGCGCTGAAAGGCGGACCTGCTTCAAGACTTCTGCTTTCTTGCGCAATTTCAGGTGAAAATACATGGAGTGTTTTTCCCCTGGAATTGCAGACTGGGCGTGAAGCTAGCCGCAAAGGCCGCCGGTTGCCAGATCATGTCGTCGCTGGCGCGGTCTGGCCCCCAGCATCATTCGCAACGGACAGTGACCTCCGCCTGGTAACTGCCGGCCGGGAAGATGCCCGGCGACTTCGTGGCGGTCAGATCGACCTGGATCGTATGGGTGCCGTTGGTCAGCTTTTGCGGCGAGCCGCCCGGGTTATCCAGCCCCGAGCCGTCGAGGCGGAAGACGGAGGCGAAAGAGACATCGGTGTCGCCGCCGCTCGGAGCCGAGGTGAAGGCGATCGGCGCCGGCGCGGAGACGGTATAGCAGTCTAGCAGGTTCAGGATCGAACACAGCGTCGAGTTCGCGATGATGGTGGCGCCGGCGCTCGACCCGCCCGCCTGCTTGGAACCGAATATGTTGATAGAGGGGTTCGACTTCATCGTTCCCGAGGCGCCGATCATGATGGTGCAGGTGCCGATGATCGCCGCCTGTGCCGGGAGACAGAAGCCGGCAAGGGCTGCCGTCGTAAGCAGCGCGCGGCTATTTCCTCTTCTTTTTCTTTTCATTGCCGGTCGTGCCTCTGATGCTCCAGCCTTCGTTGGCCCATCCTGCCGATGCGGCCGAGCGAGCCGTAGGAGCCTCGGAAGCCGTGGCAGCGGTGCCCGTCGTGCCCCCCGTTGTCTGACCATCGGCGCCAAGGCCCATTTTCAGGAGCTTCAATTCTAGCTGCAGGCGCTCGACTTCCAGCTCGTAGAGGCGGCTGCAATCGACGCGTTTCGGCGTCCGCCCGATCGGGATCACCACGCGGCCGTATGTGGCGATGTCGCTATTGGCCTGATTGCTGCTGTTGTTGCCCCGGATAACGCCGAGGTCGAGATAGGCGCCGCTGCCGGAGACGGCTGAACGGCAGGTCGTGCCGTCGCTGGCATGAACCTCGTCCTGGCCCTGAGGCAGGCTGACGCCGGGCAGACTGAAACCGGTCTGGTTCTGATTCAGGTTCAGGATGTCCTCGGCAAGCCCCTGACTTGCGACAGCCAAGGCGGACAGCAGGGACAAGATCAGAACCTGCGATGCCCGAAAAACTTTCCGCATATCTGTGCCCTTATCTGGGTCTGCTCGCTTGGAAAGGGGATACTCTCGGTACAGATACGCACCTTGCGCTCGTTCGCGCCGTCGAACGGGACGACCACCAGAACCGGACGCGACGCCTGGCCGGCCAGAAGGAAGGCGCTTGGCGTGATCTTGGCGTCGACCGGCTGGAAATCCTGGTCATAGACATGAAGCTCGACACGAATGCGCTGGTTATACGGGTTGCCTGGGAAGACACGAACGGCGAAGGCATCCGCGAAGGATCGCACCTCGCCCCGCATCGGCGTCATCGACTGGCCGGTCGCGGCTATGGGAAACAGCACGGCAGTCAGGCCCGCCGCCAGAATTGCAATCGTTCTCAAGGATCACTCCTTTCGCGACAAGACTATTCGCAGCGCAGCGTCACCGTTGCTTGGTAGTTGCCGGCGGAGAAGCGGTTCGTGCCGCTCTTGGTGCCAGAAAGATTGACGGCGACCGTGGATGTGCCTGGCACCGTCAGGGCCGTCGCAGTGCCGGTTTCCGCAATCGTCTGGGCGCCGGAAGTGGCGAAGGTGGGGGTCCATGTCGTCGCCGTAACGTCCGAAGCCGGCACGGTCGTCGTGGTTACCGGGTCTACGCTGAGCGAGACGCCGCCCGTGGTATCGACCTGAGCGCTGCCGGCTGAGCCGCCGGCATTATGCGAACTCAGCGACTGAAGATTGCTGTTCACGGTCATCGTGCCGTTGGAGTTGATCGTGACCGTGCAGGTCGCGGTGATCGTACCATTGAACAGCACATTTCCGGTGGCGGCCGATGCTGCCTGGCCGCCGCAGGCGGCGAGCACGCTCGCAGCCATGACGGCGCGAAAGAACTTCATTGAGACCCCGCTTTCGAGCCGGATAGTGCGGCTCAACGTGGGGTTATCTTCTCTTTATCGTGGTTAATTTAGCGTTAAGTGAAATAACAACGGAAAGCAACTTCAAAGAAAGCGGCGATAACCAGAGGTTGTCGCCGGTTGCATTTCATGAACAAGGCTGTTTATTTGTTTGGCTTGTGCCGGTTTATATTTTGATACGCGGTTTTTCGCAAGGAGATGCGAAAAAATCGATTGTTTTTCAGGACGTCACTTGTCCCGCTTCCCAACCGAGGATGGCGCGCTTGCGCGTCAGGCCCCAGTGATAGCCGGTGAGCGCGCCGGACTTGCCCAACGCCCGGTGGCAGGGCACCACGAACGACATCGGATTGGCGCCCACCGCCGCGCCCACGGCCCGGCTCGCGCTTGGCGCGCCGATGCTTGCCGCGATCGCGGAATAGGTGCAGGCCCTACCCATCGGGATGCGCAGCAATGCTTCCCAGACGCGAAGCTGGAAATCGGTGCCTATCATCACCACGCGCAGCGGCTGGTCGGCGCGCCATTGCGTCGGGTCGAAGACCCGCGCGGCGTAAGCCTGGGTGGCGGACATGTCCTCGACATAGGTCGCGTTCGGCCAGCGGCCGGACATGTCGGCGAAGGCAGCCCGCTCGCCGCCGGCGTCACAGAAGGCGAGGCCCGCCAAGCCCCGGTCGGTGACCATGATCAGCGCGATGCCGAAAGGCGAGATGTGATAGCCGTAGCGGATGGTGAGACCCGCGCCCCGGGTCTTATAGTCGCCGGGCGACATCGCCTCATGGGTGACGAAGAGGTCGTGCAGACGGCCGGGACCGGACATGCCGAGCTCGAACGCGGTCTCCAGGAGCGGCATGCCTGAATCGAGCAGCCTGCGCGCATGGTCGAGCGTCACCGCCTGCAGGAAGGCCTTGGGCGACAGGCCGGCCCAGCGCGTGAACAGTTTCTGCAGGCCGGTCGGCGTCTCGCCGACTTCCTCGGCCAGCACCTCGAGCGAGGGCTGGTCGCGATAGTCGAGGCTGATCTTCTCGATGGCGCGGCGCACGACGTCGTAGTCGCTGCCTTCCGGCGTGATGTCGTTCTCAAGGATCGCGGTTGGTTTCATCCGCGTATTCATGGTCATCTGAGCGTTCATGGCAATATCTCCTTGACCGCGAATATCGGTCCTCCAGAGCTTTGCCACCACCCGAAACTTGCCTTCCCGCCATCCGCACCCAGATAGAGTCAGCTTCGCGCCGAAGAGGACGATCATGACCGTCGAAAAGGTTGATCTGACCGGGGCAAGAGAGACCTTGCTGATGACGCTCTACGGCAAGGCGCTGGAGAGCCGGCTGGCCAATTCGCTGCTCCAGGATCGCTTTGCCGACGAGGCGGTGCGCAGGATCGACTATGATTTCTCAAGGCTCAAGGTCGGCGGCAACCTCGGGCTAAGATTTGCATCCGGGCGAAGACACTGGACGTATCAGCGCGTCTTGGCGGTCGCCAGCGCGCGCGAAAAGGCGGTGGCAAAACTTTCGCGGTCGTCGGGATTGAGGAAGCCGCCAATCGCGACACTCTTGCCTTGCGCCTCGACGGCCATCTTGGTGATGCCGATCTCAGCATGGCGGGCGATCGAGAACCGCGTCCAGAACGGGTTGAAGCGATGGTTTTCCGAGCGGCCGGAAGGCGCTGTCTTGCGAATGTCGAGACTGGTGCGCGAGACCGAGATTTCCTCACGGGCGCGCGCAGCCCGGTAATTGGCGCGGAAAGCGATGTAGACGGCGACCACGTCGAGGCCGAAGAAGCCAAACACCGGCCAGGCGCCATGCGCCAGGAAGAACGCGCCGGTGACCGCCCAGCCGAACAGAAGCGCTCCCATCAGGATCAGGAAGCCGGTGCGGCCGAGCGAGCGGTGCGGCGTCAGCAAGGCCTGGAAAAATGGCTCGTCGGCCTGGAACGAGGCGTTTGTGTCGCTCATGAGGGAATATTATAGGAGGGAAATGGCGCCTCCCAAGTCGAAAAAATCCGCAGCTGTCAAAAAACCTCAGCCCGCTATCCCGGGCGGCGGCCGGGCGCCTGGTCGACGGCCGCGAAAAGCCGCCACGCGGTCGCTCTACAGCCCCGCCGAGGTGCATGAGATATTCCGGCGCTTTTCCGTGCAGCGGCCTGAGCCGAAAGGCGAGCTCGACTATGTCAACGCCTTCACCCTGCTGGTCGCGGTGGTGCTGTCGGCGCAAGCGACGGACGCCGGCGTCAACAAGGCGACCAAGGCGCTGTTCGCCGCGGCCGACACACCGGCCAAGATGCTGGCATTGGGCGAGGCCAAGGTCGGCCACTATATCCGCACCATCGGTCTGTGGCGCAACAAGGCCAAGAACGTGATCGCGCTGTCCAAGGCGCTGATCGACGATTATGCAGGCCAGGTGCCGCCGGATCGCGACGAGCTGGTGAAGCTGCCGGGCGTCGGGCGCAAGACCGCCAATGTCGTGCTCAACGTCGCCTTCGGCCAGCATACCATGGCGGTCGACACGCATATCTTCCGCATCGGCAACCGTATCGGGCTGGCGCCCGGCAATACGCCGGATCAGGTCGAACAGGGGCTGCTCAAGGTCATCCCCGCCGAATATATGCGCCATGCGCATCACTGGCTGATCCTGCATGGCCGCTATGTCTGCAAGGCGCGCAAGCCCGATTGCCCGGTCTGCGTCGTCGCCGACATCTGCAAGTCGAAGGAAAAGACCACCGACGTGCCCGCCCCGCTGGTGCCGATCGCGCCGTTGGATGAGACGTTTCCGGTCGAGGCCGTCTGACTCAGTAAAGTTTTAATATCCGTAGCCGCGCGCCATGGCCGCGGCAAAAACTGGAATGAGCAGGAAGATAAGGCCCTCGGCGCGGACATAGTTCTTCACCGATGCCAGTTCCGCCGCCGGCACCGCGAAAGACGGATTGCCGCTCGCCTGCCTGTTCCAGGAGAGGAAGCGCATAGTCGGCACAATCGACAGCAGGCCGACGATGACGAAGGCCGCCATCTTTGCCCAGAACACCCAATTGTAGACGTAGAATTCCCAGCCCTTCAGACCGAAGAACACCCGGCAGATGCCGACGATGACGATCAGCGCGGCGATGATGCCGTAGTGGCGGTCGATGCCGGCAAGGCGCTTCAGCGTCGCCGCTGCCAAATCGCCGCGCACCAGCACGAACTCGGCGCCGATGATGCCGGCCAGCGAGAACACCAGAAGGTGATGCGCGATCGCCAGCAACAGGTCTGTGGTGTCCATGGTTCTTCCTTCGGTCGACTTGCGTTTCTGGGTCGGCTTCGCGCGCAAACTACCATCGCCGGGGAAAAAGCCCATAGCGATGCTGCCGTGCCATGGCTTTTATGGCTGGAAGAGCCAACGCATTGGCCTGGCTCTTGATCGAGCGTGCTGTTTTGCTAAGCGCGGTCGCGTCAATGGAGGGCAATGCCATGAGCATCAAGATCGAAGCCGGCGTGCCGCTTCTCGAAACGGCGCGCACCGTTTTGCGGCCGCACAGGCTGGACGATTTTGAAGCCTATGCCGCCATGTGGGCGGAGCCCGCCGTCACCCGTTTCATCGGCGGCAAGCCGCGCACGCGGGAGGAGAGCTGGATGCGCTTCCTGCGCCATGCCGGCCTATGGTCGCTGATCGGCTATGGATTCTGGGCGATCGAGGACAAGGCGAGGGGGAGCTTCATCGGCGAGGCCGGCTTCCACGACCTCAAGCGCGAGATCGTGCCGTCTCTCGAAGGCGTGCCGGAGGCCGGCTGGGCGCTGGCCTCGGAGGCGCATGGCCAAGGGCTTGCGAGCGAAGTCGTGGGGCGGATCGTCGCCTGGAGTGACGAGACGTTCGGACAGGCAAGAACCGTCTGCATCATCGATCCGGAAAACGGCGCTTCGCAGAAGGTGGCCGAAAGGAACGGCTATAAAGAAATTTTGCGGACCACCTACCACGAGAAGCCGACGATCCTGCTGGAACGGCAGGCCGGATCCGGAAAGCAAAGCGCTTAACCCGCCTTGCGGCGCAAGGCCCCTGCCACTCCGTTCCACGCGTCCGCCTTTGCACCTGGATGGCTGCCCAGCACCGTCGTCGCGTCGAATGGCTGAGGCCTCGCTATGGCATAGCCCTGCGCGTAGTCGACGCCGATCGCCTTCAAGGCTTCGGCGATGCCATCGCTTTCGACGAATTCGGCGATGGTGCGTTTTCCCGTCACCTTGCCGATGTGATGGATCATCTCGACCATCGCGCGGTCGATGCGGTCGTCGAGCATGTCCTTGACGAAGCCGCCGTCGATCTTGAGGTAGTCGACCGGCAGATGTTTCAGATAGGCGAAGGACGACATGCCGGAGCCGAAATCGTCGAGCGCGAAGCGGCAGCCCAGGCCGCGCAGATCGGCGATGAAGCGCATGGCCTCGGTCAGATTGGCGATGGCACTGGTCTCGGTGATCTCCAGGCAGATCGTTTCGGGCGCAATGGCGTGCGCGGCGAACTGCTCACGCATGAAGCCGAGAAACGTCTCGTCGCCGAATGTGGCGCCGGAGAGATTGATCGCGCAGGTGGATATCGGCGTCGCGCGCGGATCGGTGCGTCGCGACGCCAATATGGCGAAGGCGTTGCGTATCACCCAGCGGTCGATCGCCGGCATCAGTCCATAGCGCTCCGCCGCCGGAATGAAGCTCTGCGGGGTGACGAAGCTGCCGTCCTCGTCGGTCAGCCTGAGCAGGATTTCGACATGCGCGCCCGGCTCGGCAGCATCGTCCCGCAGCGGCGCGATCTCCTGCGCATGCAGCCGGAAGCGGTTCTCATCCAGCGCGGCATGCAGGCGCTGCACCCAGGCCATCTCGCCGAAGCGCTCGCGCAGCGCCCTGTCGCCGTCGCTGTGGAGCTGGACGCGGTTGCGGCCCTTTTCCTTGGCCATGTAGCAGGCGACGTCGGCGGCGCGCAGCACCTCCTCCAGCGTCATGCCGACATTGGCGACCTCGACCATGCCGATGCTGACGCTGATGTTGAAGGGACGCCCTTCCCAGGAGAAGTGCAGATCCTGGACCGTGGCGCGCAATCGTTCGGCGGTGGCGGCGGCACAATCGGCATCGCAATCGAAGAGCAGCACGCCGAACTCGTCGCCGCCCAGTCTCGCCAGGATGTCGCCGGGCGGCAGCTCGTTGGCGAGCAGCGCCGAGATCTGGCGCAGCAACTGGTCGCCGGCGGCGTGGCCGCAGGTATCGTTGACCAGCTTGAACTGATCGAGGTCGAGATACATCAGCGCGTGCCGGCGCGACTTCTCCGGGTCTTCGGAGATCGCACTCGCCAGACGCTTCTCGAAGTCGCGGCGGTTGACGAGACCGGTCAGCGCATCATGCGATGCCTGCCACGACAGGCGCTCGATATAGTCCTGCTCGCGCGTCATGTCTTGCAGGGCCAGGACGCAACCCAGGATCGAGCCGGAAACGATCAGCGGAGCGCCGTTCAGCGCCACCGGCACGACCGAACCGTCGGGGCGCTCCAGAAGCTGCGGGCGAACATTGGAGCGGCGCGGCTCGCCCGCCAGCAGGCGCGGGATCAGATCGGTCTCCTCGACGCCGCTGTCCTTGTCCACGAGCCGGAACAACGAGGCGACCGATCTGCCTTTGGCGGCGGGTAAAGAGCAGGCAAGCAGCCTTTCCGCTCCGGCATTCATATAGTCCAGCCGCCCCTTAGCATCGGTGCTGATGACAGCCTGGCCGATCGAGGCCAATGTGATCTGAGCCCGCTCGCGCTCGGCGCTGAGGGCTGTCTGAAATGCCTGGCGCTGTTTTATCAGCTTTCGCGTGCGCCAGACGGCGAGCAGGATAAGCAGCGCGGCTGTCGCGAGATTGGCCGCCGTCAGCGCCGTCTTGATGAAGCGCGATCCCTCGCCGAGACTGTCCGAAAAGTCCTTGGCGAGCGGCCCGATCCGGTGGTCGATCTGGTGGATTTGCACTTTCCAGAGAGCGATCTCGGCTGACGATGGCGGCCCTTTTTCGAGCCTGCGATGCATGTCGTCGCCAAGTCTTTGGATGGCGAGGATCATCTCGTCGGCAGCCGTCCAGTGGCGGATCGCCGTGTCGAGATAGCTGACGCCGCGGAAATTCCGGAACAGCCAGATCAGGCCGGCGACATCGTCGGGATGGTTGTTGCCGCCGAGAAAGCCAAGCCTGGCCGCATTCGTGTCGGGCTCAGCCTGTTCGAGCGCAAGCCGCGCGGCGCGATCGGCCAGCGGCACGGCGATGGCCTGACGATATTCGCTGAAATACTCTTCCCGGCCGGTGTCGGCATAAAGGCTGAGGAAATAGATGGCGTGCTTCTGCCCCTTCGACCATTGGCTTTCGCCGCCGACATAGGCGCGGACGGCTGACAACGTGTGGAGGCTGAGGGTCGCAATCAGCGCCTGGATCAGGACGACCGCGACGAAGGGCCAGACCAGCCCGATGAGACGCGGGGCGGCATCGGTCGATGAGAGCTTCATCCCATTCCCATGGCGCGTGCGCAGGCCCCCTCGGTGTCTGTCCGACTGGCTCATCCGCCGGTTGAGACGATGTTCTTCCCCACATGTCGTCCGGTTACTGGCGACATCAATCCAAATAACGTGCCTGGATTAACGGTCGATAAATTTGCTCAGTATTTGTTTCATGAGTTATTGCTCAGCAACAGAAGGACGCTTACACGCTTGATGCCGATATTTCGTGCCTAATATCGGTTACGGTGCGAGGGCGCGGAAGAAAAGCCGGCAACATCAATCCGATAGCGCCGCGCGACAGTCTCGTCTCAGCGCCTGGTCTTGGATTTGTTGAGCGCAACGGCCTCGCGGACGAGCGCCTTCAGGGCATCGGCGTCGATCTTGTCGCCTTCCTTGAAATCGATGGCGCGCCGGGTGTTGCCTTCCAGGCTGGAGTTGAAGAGCTTCTTGGGATCGGGCAGCGCCGCGCCTTTGGCGAAGGTCAGCTTGACGACGGCCTTGTAAGTCTCGCCGGTGCAGATCATGCCGGCATCCTCCCAGACAGGGACGCCGCGCCATTTCCATGTCTCGACGGCTTCGGGCGCCGCCTCCCTGATAAGAGCGCGGAGTCGGGCAAGCGTCTCGCCCCGCCAGTCGCCCAACTCCTTGATCCGTCCGTCGATCAGTTCGGACGCAGACTTGCCGTCCTGTACGTCGCCTTGTTGCATGTCCGGTTCTCCTCGATGCTGAATAAGAGATCGCCACCATGGCCCTTTCGGGGAGATGGCGCTTGATTTTTCGTGCGCTTACATCCGTTCGCCGGGCAGCCGGCTTGCCTGCTTCACCCAGGAGACGAACTGCTCCTCGTCGATCGGCTCGTTCTCGTGGATGTGGAAATAGCGTGTGTCCTTGCTCTTGGATTCGACAGGCGGCACGGGCTTCAGCGACAGGCCGCGGAAGAACGCCACCTTGATGTATTTGGCGAAGCAATGGATGCCGAGGAACCAGCCTTCGCCTTCCATGCCGTAGAAGGGAGAGTTCCATTTGACAGCCTTTTGCACACCAGGGACGGCCTGCATGATGAGCTGGTCGAGCCGGCGCCCGACCTCGCTCTTCCAGCCCGGCATCGCCGCGATATAGGCCTGCACCGGAGCATCGCCATAGCCCTTGGCGATCTGCGGGTTGCCGCCCGAAAGCAGGACAGGTTTGGCGTCCGCGGATCCGGCAGCCTTCGATTTCGTCTTTGCCATCAGGCCGATCCCGTGCGCTCGCCCGCCGGCTCCCCGCGCCATCTGGCGGCATAGGGCAGCACGAACATATAGAGGCCGCTGAACAGCAGCAGGAAAAGCGGAATCAACGGCGAATAGACGATCCAGGCGGGCGGCGGGCCCATGGCCATGGCAGCGAAATTGGCAATGACGGTGACGGTGAAGATGATCGAAAGCCAGCGGTGAAGCTGCCTGATCCACTTGCTCCAGTTCAATATAACCTCCCTTGCGAATGACGATACGGATCGAGCTCTCTACCAGTGCGCCAGTTGCGAAAGCTGAATGAGGTTGCCACAGGTGTCGTTGAGCTGCGCGATGGTCGCGCCGGTCACCGCGGTCGGCGCCATGGCAAAACTGCCGCCATTGGCCTTGATGCGCTCATGGTCGCTCTTAATGTCGTCGGTGAACAGCATCAGCGCCGGCTGGCCTTGCTTGAAGATGGCCTGCTGATAAGTCTTTGCCGCCGGATTGTCGTTGAGGGCCAGCTGCAGTTCGGTGCCGTCCGGATCGTCAGGCGAGACGACAGTCAGCCAGCGAAACGGCCCATTGGTGAAGTCGGCCTTCTTGGTGAAGCCCAGAATTTCGGTATAGAAGCCAAGAGCCTTATCCTGGTCGTCGACATAGATGCTGGTCAGCTTGATCTTCATTTTGGTGCCTCCATTGCTTACGCCTGCGGTTTGCCGCCCCGCCGGGACTGTGTCTGTCTTTTGAGGCTTCGGCGGACGTCAATCGATCCGCGAAAGTAGCTGCTCCAGGGCCGTGAAGTTGCGTTTCCAGCCCACTGTGGCGCCGCGGTAATACGGCTCCTGGTCGGTGCGGAAGCCGACCTGCTCCATGCGCAAATGCGTGCCCTTGCCCGTCGGGGTGAGCGTCCAGGTGACCACGCTCTCGAGATCCTTGGTGTCCCAGCTGTAGGACAGGGTCCGGTTGGGCTCGACCGTCCGCACCTGGCAGTCGACGCCGCCCCATTCGGCGCTCATGTTGAAGCGATGGTCCACGACCGGCTTGAAGCTGTTCTTCATCAGCCACTCCTCGATGAGATGCGGTTGGGTGAGCGCGCGCCAGATCTTTTCTGGCGGAAAAGGTATCTCGCGCTCGACGATGACGGAGCGCGTTGCGGCCTCATTCATTGATCCATCCTTTTGAGCAGGTCTTCCAGATCGTCGAAGCGGCTTTCCCAAAACCCCGCCATGTGGCGCGTCCAGTCCATCAACGGCGCGAGCGCCTTGAGCTGGGCACTGTAATGGGTCTGGCGACCCTCATGGCGGTCGCGCACCAGTCCCGCTTCCTTGAGGATGCCCAGATGCTTCGACACCGCCGGCTGCGACACCCCGGCCTGGGCGGTCAGGGCCCCGACCGTCTGCTCGCCCTGACGGCAGAGGCGTTCGAAGATGGCGCGTCGCGTCGGATCAGCGAGCGTCCTGAACAGCATGTCATGCGCGGTCGTCATTTTTAACCGATAACCCGTTGGCTATTGATTGACGTATAACCATTGGGATATGCATGAGTCAAGCAGCGAATGAGGACGCGCACCTGAAGCCGCGGCCGTGGGCCGGCACGCCGGTACGGCCGGACGGCACTGAAAAGATGGTTGCTTATGCCGCGTTTGCTGACGGAACGGTCAAATCCCTCAGCAGCGTGGAAAGGTCCGGTTCGTCGATGAGCAGGGCGGCGTCGACCGCCGGAAGCCATGCGCGCTGCCGGTTCGCGGCTTCCTGCCAATCGGCAAGCTCCTCGGCGACCTCGAGCAGATAGACCACAACGTCGACGCGAATGAAGCCGTTGGGCATGCGTTTCCAATAGGAATAGGTGCCGGCAGGCTGCTTCAGCGTCCTGCCGAGCACGCCGGCTTCCTCGCGGGCTTCGATCGTTGCCGCCTTGCGCCCGCTCTTGCCCTTCATCGGCCAGCCTTTTGGCACAATGAAGCGCCGCGTGGTGCGTGAGGTGACCAGCAACACTTCGAGATTGCCGTCTTCTCGCACCCGATATGGAATGGCCGCCACCTGGCGGATGCGTTGGCCTTTCCTGGCTCTGCGGACTGCTTTCTTCTTGGTTGTTGCCATTCCAAATTCCGTCAGAGCAGCATCCCTGCCATACGCTATCCGCGCGGGCAAAAACCTGTCCTCCTGCAAACTCTAGAGCGTTTCACCGTTTCACGGAAACGGCGACCCGCTCCATCTCTTTAGTTTTGACGCAATTCCTGACGGAAAACCGTGTCACACTTTTCCTGGAATTGCTCTAGAACCACCGCCCTTGCAATCCGGCATTTTGCCGGCAAGTAAGTCGGCTAATAAACTGAAAAAAACAAAATGTCAGCGGCAAACCCTGGAAATCGTGTTGCCGACCGCTTCCATCCGGCACGTCCTTTCAAATATCGGCACATCGGGCTGGCTCCTGGGCGGGGCCGGCCGGTCGAGTTCGCGATAGATTTGCTGCTGCTGCTGGTATTGCTGCCGCTGCAACCTGTTCTGCAACTGCAGCAGCTCATTTTGCTGCACCAATGCGTTGCGATTCGTCGGGATGACGATCTGCGCATAAGACGGCGCAATCAGACAAACCGAGGCCGCCAGCACTGTGCCTGCAAGAACAGACAGACTGTGACGAAGCATCCGCGCGGCTCCCATGCAAAAAACCATGCATTTTATATAATGCGGGCAGCCAATAGCGCCATGGGTAACCGCGAAACGTGATGCGGCTCACCGAAGGGGCTATGCCGCGACGCCGGCGCTGGAGATCGGGGCCGACACCCCGGTCAGCGCCATCGCCAGTTCCCGCATCTGCGGAAAGGCCGGCGTCGAGTTCTCCACCAAGCAGTGGGAGATCGAGGGGCGTTTCGCCGCCGCCGAGAATCTGCCCGGCAATCCGGCATTGCACTTGACGGAAGCCATCGATTCGCCCCTCTATCGGGTCGGCGCCGGGCTGGAGCTCGATGGCGTCAACGGCGTCGGGTTGGCTGTCAGGTACGACGACGCCTTTGGGCAAACGGTCAAGCAGAATGCGGTCAGCGCGTCTCTGAAGGTCAGCTTTTAGCTGACGCGGGCGGCGGCTAAGAAGGGATCTCATGAGGACGAAATACGCGTATCTCGCGGCGATGCTGGCAGCCGCCTGCATTGCCGGTGTGCCGGCAGCGGGAGTTGCCGCGCAAAATAAGGCCGACAAGGTGGCGCCCGCGGCCGCTCAGTCAGGCGACGCAGCGGCCAAGCCGCAGCTGCCGGGCGGCGCCTCGGCGCTGTCGGAGACGCATGGCGACTGGACGGTCAACTGCCAGGTCACCGGCACCAACAAGGTCTGCAGCCTGTCGCATCAGCAGTTCAACAAGCAGAGCGGCCAGCGGCTGCTGGCGATCGAATTGACGACCAAGACCGGTCAGGACGCCGCCGGCACGCTGGCGCTGCCCTTCGGGCTTGCCTTGGCCAACGGGATCTCGTTCGAAATCGACGACAAGAAGCTGGATGGCACGCTGCAGTTCAACACCTGCCAGGCGGTAGGTTGCCTGGTACCGGTGACGTTCGATGCCAATATCACGCCGTTGCTGCAGAACGGCACCACGCTGAAGGTCAACGCCACGGCGGCCGACACTGCGCAGCCGATCTCCTTCACCATCTCGCTCAATGGCTTCGGCAGCGCGCTGGCGCGGACGGCGGACCTGTCGGCGGACTGACCGGCGAACAAGCGTATTCGTCTTATAGCAGTTTCTACGCAATTCCCGACGGAAAGCCGCTACACACTTTGCCTGGAATTGCTCGGGGCGACCAGCGGATGCCGGTCGCCCTCTTCGTTTCGATCAACCTCGCGCAACCGATAGCCGACGCCCGTCTCGGTGATGATGTAGCGCGGCTGGTCCGGTGTCTTCTCGATCTTCTGCCTCAGCTGGCGCACATAGACCCTGAGATACTGGACGTCGGTCGAGTCGTTCCAGATCTGCTTCATCAGGAACTGATGGATCAGCACCTTGCCGGCATATTGCACGAGCATGCGCAGGATGTCGTATTCCTTGGGCGACAGTTTCACTTCCTTCCTCGACCGTGACGATGCGCTTCACAAGGTCGACCGAAAAGGATAAAAGAATTCGAACAAAAAGGGAACGAAGAAAAATGCTCGACATCGCACCATCGCAACAGGCGGCAACCTGGCTCGGCTCATTCGGCCGGGCGCTCGAGGCCGGCGATATCGAGGCGGCGACGAACCTCTTTGCGCAGGATTGCTACTGGCGCGATCTCTTGACCTTCACCTGGAATATCAAGACCATGGAGGGGCAGGCGGCGATCCGCGAAATGCTCAAGGCCACGCTCCACTTGGCGCAGCCCTCGCACTGGCGGCTGTCCGGAGAGCCCAGCGTCGACGACGGCACCGTCGAGGCCTGGTTCACATTCGAGACGGCGGTGGCGCGCGGCGAGGGGATCCTGCGGCTCAAGGACGGCCGCTGCCGCACGCTGTTCACGGCGATGAGCGAGCTCAAGGGGTTCGAGGAACGGAAGGGGCCGGCGCGGCCGCTCGGCATCCGCCACAAGGCCGACCCGAACCGCGAGACCTGGGCGGAAGCACGGGCACGCGAGGCGCGCGATCTCGGCGTGCATGAGCAGCCCTATTGTCTGGTGATCGGCGGCGGGCAGGGCGGCATCATGCTCGGTGCCCGGCTGCGCCAGCTCGGCGTCCCTACGCTGATCATCGAGAAGAACGCGCGCGCCGGCGATTCCTGGCGCAACCGCTACCGCTCGCTCGTGCTGCACGATCCCGTCTGGTACGACCATCTGCCCTATGTTCCGTTCCCCGAAAACTGGCCGGTCTTCACGCCCAAGGACAAGATGGGCGACTGGCTGGAGATGTATACCCGCGTCATGGAGCTGAACTACTGGGTCGCCACCAAATGCATCAGCGCCGCCTATGACGAGGCCGAAAAAGTCTGGACCGTGGTGGTCGACCGCGTCGGCCAGCGCATCACGCTGAAGCCGAAGCATATCGTCTTCGCTACCGGCGCCTACGGCCCGCCGCGGCAGATCGAACTGCCGGGCGCCGACAGCTTCAAGGGCGAGCTTCTGCATTCCAGCCAATATTCCACCGGCGAGAAGTTTCGCGGCAAGCGCGTGGCGGTGATAGGTGCTGCAAGCTCAGGCCACGATGTCAGCGTCGATCTGTGGGAAGCGGGCGCCAAGGTCACCATGGTGCAGCGCTCGCCGACGACGGTGGTGAAGTCCGACACGCTGATGGATATCGGCTTCGAGATCTTCTCGGAAAAGGCGCTGGCGCGCGGCATCACCACCGACAAGGCCGACATGATCGTCGCCTCAACGCCCTTCGCGCTGGTGCCGAAGGGCCAGCGGGCGCTTTATGATGTGATCCGGGCGCGCGACGCGGATTTCTACCAGCGCCTCAGCGACAGCGGCTTCGCCACCGACTTCGGCGAGGACGAGACAGGACTGTTGATGAAAGCCTATCGGACAGGCTCGGGCTATTACATCGATGTCGGCGCTTGCGAGTTGATCCTGAACGGCGAGATCCAGGTGAAAAGCGGCGTCGGCATCAAGTCGCTGACGCCGGACGGCATCCTGTTTAAGGACGGCAGCGAATTGGAAGTCGATGCGATCGTCTGCTGCACCGGCTACCAGTCAATGAACGAGACGGTTGCCGCAATCGTCTCGCGCGAGGTCGCCGACAAGGTAGGTCCGTGCTGGGGCCTCGGCTCCGGCGTGAAGGGCGATCCGGGTCCTTGGCAGGGCGAATTGCGCAACATGTGGAAGCCGACGGCGCAGGAAGCGCTATGGTTCCACGGCGGCAATCTGGCGCTGTCGAGATTCTACTCGAAATATGTGGCGCTGCAGCTCAAGGCGCGCATGGAGGGGATAGCGACGCCGGTGTATGGGGAGCCGAGTAATGCGCGATCCTAGCTTCGTCATTCTAGGGCGGAGCAAGGAGCGAAGCGACGCGGCGCAGACCCTAGAATCCATGCCGTGATATTCGTGACGTGCGCAAGCGGACAGGAGGCGATTCTTCGCCGGGCGTCTCGATCCCCATTCTGCACCGCTGCATTCTTCGGTGACAGTCACGGCATGGATTCTAGGGTCTGCGCTCCGCTTCGCGTCGCTCCACCCTAGAATGACGACGATGAGGGGCCAAAATGCCTCGCCGCCACATCCACATGCGTGTGATGCGCATGGGCCTCGAAGCGCTCCGTCTCATTGTGGTCGGGCGCTTCGTTCGGCCACCATTTGCCGCCGATGACGATGCCATTGGAGACCAGTCGCTGATCCGCGACCAGTGACGCTCCAACAGCATCGACGAAGGTGAAGCGGCCGGGCTGCAGCTTCAACACGGCGACGTCGCCGGTGCCGCCGACCTTCAGCGCGCCGAGTTCCGGCCTTGCGATCGCCTCCGCCGGCCGCTGCGTCGCCGCGCGCAGCACCTCGACCAGCGACATGCCGAGCGCCATGAGCTTCGACATGCAGACCAATATGTCGAAGGCCGGACCGTCGACGCAGTAGAGATGCACGTCGCTGGAGATGACGTCGGGCGCAAGGCCCTCGGCAAGCATCGCCCTCGCCACCTCGAAGTCGAAGGAACCCATGCCGTGGCCGATGTCGAAGATGACGCCGCGCTCGCGCGCCAGCCGCATGTCCGGCCGCACCGCTCCGGAGGCGAAGACCGGCGCGTTGGGGAAAGGCCGGAAGCAATGGGTGAGAATGTCGCCGCGGCGCAGCCTGGGCAGCACTTTCGAGCGGCCGGGCGGCGGCTCGTCGATATGCGCCATCAGCGGCAGGCCGGCTTTGTCGGCGGCTTCGAGCGCGAGGTCGACCGGCGCGATGCCGCTCGAGCCGCCGGCATGCTTGCCGGAGCGGACCTTGACGCCGACGACGACATCGGCGTGCTCGCGCGCCGCCGCCACCGTCTCGCGCGGCTCGCAAAGCCTGAGATCGCCGCATTCGCCGACGGATACGGTCTTGGCGAAGCCAAATATGCCGGCAAAGGAGATGTTGACGTAAGCGAGGATGCGGACCTTCGAGCGCTCGATGACATGGCGGCGGAAGCCCAGGAAATTGCCGGCGCCGGCGCTGCCGGCATCGATGAAAGTGGTGGTTCCGCTCTTGGCGGCGAGCCGGTCGGCGTCGACGCCGAGCGAGGTGCCGCCCCAGTAGACGTGGCTGTGAAGGTCGATGAGGCCGGGCGTGACGATGCAATCCCTGGCGTCGACGACTTCACTCGCCGCCTCGGCATTGATGGCGGCGTCGATCGCGGCGACGCGGCCGTCGGCAATGGCAACATCGCGTGGCGCCTCCAGGCCCGATGCGGGATCGATGAGGCGCCCGCCCTTGATCAGGAGATCGAACTGCATCGGTGCCCTCGCTTTGTCTGTTCGTTTCACGCAATTCCGGACGGAAGGCTACGGCGAAGTCGCCGAACTAACCGCTAAGCACTTTTTCTGGAATTGCTTCAAGCGATCCGAGCGGGCGATCAGACCGGCCGATAGGCGACGGCTTCGACTTCGATCTTGATGTCGATCATCAGGCGCGATTCGACCGTGGTCCGCGCCGGCGGATCCTTCGGGAAATGTTTTGCATAAACGGTGTTGAATGTGCCGAAATCGCGCGCGTCCTCCAGCCAGACGGTGGTCTTCACCACATCGTCCATGGTGCAGCCGGCGAGCGCCAGGGCCGCTTTGACGTTCTGCAGCACCTGCTCGGCCTGCTCGGCGATGCCGCCCTTGATCACGAGCCCGTCGCTGCCCACCGGCACTTGACCGGAAATATAGACGAAATCGCCGGCGCGGACGGCGGGCGAGAGCGGAACGTGGGATTTCCCAAAGCACTGCTTGGACAAGGGGAGCCTCCTTCAATCGACGACGGGAACCGGGGTTACATAGCCGTCTACGCCTGTCGGCACGATCCTCCTAGAGCCAATGTCGGAAAGCAACATTCTTTCGAAACCCATGTTGCTTTATTACAGAAGCCTGAGCATCTTGCGCTCGACGCGGCTTGAAATCGGCCGCGCATATGAGGGAGATCGGCATGACCTTCGACAAGAATCCGTTTCCGGAAGGCGATGCCGACCGCCACGCGCTGTGGGAAATGCTGGTGCGGCGCGATATCGACGCCTTCCTCGGTCAGGACTGGTCGATGGTCGAGGACGATTTCATCGCGGAAAGCTTCTTCGGCATGCATGCGCATTTCCTTGCCAATGCAGATGCCTGGCGGCTGCAGTTCCCCCGGCTGGAGGTCTATCGCGACGAATGGCTGCGGCAGGCCAAGGAAACCGCGGCGACGAAATTCGCCGAGCCGCTGCGCGAAGCGCTGTTTCGCGTCACCAACATGCGCGACATCGACGTCGACGGCGATCGCGCGGTGCTGCACAAGAAGTTCGACGGCTCGGTCGCCAAGGCCGACGGTGGCGTCGACCGGCTCAAATGGCAGACGCTCTACTTCTGCCGCAAGGTGGGCGGACGCTGGAAGATTGGCGGCTTTGTCGGCTATATGCCGCATCCGCTGGGCAGCTAGGCGGGGCCTGTCGGACAGCCTGCGTTGGCAAAATCGCCCATTGTGGAGTTTAGCCGAAGCGCCAGTTGGTTCGTCATTCTAGGGCGAAGCAAGGAGCGAAGCGACGCGCGCAGACCCTAGAATCCATTCCGTGACGACGGTCGAAGAGCGGGATGGTTCCAGAATATCATCGCAATGGCGCAACCCCGAGTGAAGTTCTGCACCACTGCGACGCTTCGAAGTCACGGAATGGATCCGCGGGTCTGCGCGCGTCGCTTCGCTCCTTGCTCCGCCCGTGGATGACGACGTTAGGGAGGCTTCAGCCGACGGGCTCGCTAGGACAGCCGTGGCAACCGCTCATCGGGCGAGCGGTGGTCGAACACGACGCCCATGGTCTTACCAACGGCGGCCATGACGATCAGTTCGATGAGATGGTCGTCACTGTCCTGGCAAGCCGGGTCGGATCGGCGTATGGCGTCGATCATCGCCCGGGTCGAGATGGTATCGCCGGCGCGAAATTTCGAAAGAGCAGATGAAACAAGGTCTTGCACCGTCGGATCTATGACGGGCACTTCCGCAGCGACGTTCATCGGCCTCCTCCTGCCATGAACCCTCCCGCAAAAGATGATACGCCAACGGTTGGAATGTGCCAGCAAAATGGTGGTCCGACCAGTGTGGCTGGCGACAGCCTGCCGTGAGATGTGGACACCTGCTGGCTAACGGCAGCGTAAGCTCGACGCACCGCGCTCGGGTTGATAAGCCCGTCGCGCGCAGGGAGACGATCCGAGTCGAAATATGACCGTTGCAATCGAGATGGGGCAGACGACGGCAGGCGCGTCGGCGGCCCTCGACCTTGAGGAGTTGCTGGCGACCCGCTTGCTGGTGCAGGGCAATTCGGGCTCGGGAAAGTCGCATCTGCTGCGCCGTCTTCTGGAGCAGAGCGCGCCCTGGGTGCAGCAGACTATCATCGACCCGGAAGGCGACTTCGTGTCCCTGGGTGAACGTTATGGCCATCTGGTGATCGACGCGGAGGAACATACCGAGCGCGGCCTGCAGGCGGCTGGCGAGCGGGCGCGCATACACCGCGTCTCGACGGTGCTCAACCTCGAAGGGCTCGATGCCGAGAACCAGATGCGGCGGGCCGCGGCCTTCCTCGGCGGGCTGTTCGAGGTCGCGCGCGACCATTGGTATCCGATGCTCGTGGTCGTCGACGAGGCGCAGCTCTTCGCGCCCGCCGCCGCTGGCGAGGTTTCGGACGAGGCACGCAAGCTCTCGCTGGGCGCCATGACCAATCTGATGTGTCGCGGCCGCAAGCGCGGGCTTGCCGGCATCATCGCCACGCAGCGGCTGGCGAAGCTCGCCAAGAACGTCGCGGCGGAAGCCTCCAACTTCCTGATGGGCCGGACCTTCCTCGACATCGACATGGCGCGCGCCGCCGACCTGCTCGGCATGGAACGGCGCCAGGCCGAAGCTTTCCGCGACCTGGAGCGCGGGCATTTCATGGCGCTCGGTCCTGCCTTGTCGCGCCGTCCGCTCGGCGTGCGCATCGGCCAGACCGAAACCAGCCCGCGCAACGGCACGCCGCGGCTGATGCCGATGCCGGGAGCCGCGCTCGAAGATGCGCGCGCGATCATTCTTGCCGCGCCGCCGCCGGAGACGGTCAGGCCGCAGCGCCGGCCTTCGCCCGACCTGCTCGACCAATTGATGGCGGCCAAGGCCGCGCCGCTGGACATCCGCCCCGAGCCGATGGAACCGCAACCAAGCGCCGAAGACCTGGCAGAGCGGCGCGAGCGGATGGACCGTATCCTGCGCGCCATCTTGGCCGAGCCGGATGCCGGGTTCCGCGTCATCGGCGTGCTCTACCAGGAGTTCGTGGTCCGCTGCCGCATCGAAGGGCTCGCCTCCGTGGTGCCCGACCTGACGGAGTTCCGCCGCATGCTGACGCGCGCCCGCGCCGGCGTCGGCTCCGATATGGCCGAGGACGACGCCTGGCGCGACGTTTCCGTGCGCGCCTCGCTGCTGCCCGAAGACATGCAGGGCGTGTTCATGATGATCGCGCGCGCCGCCAAAGAAGGCTGGCCCTGCCCGAGCGACGCGGCGATCGCGCGAGCTTACGGCTCGCATTCGCTGCGCCGCGCGCGCCGGCTGCTCGACTATATCGAGGAGCAGGGCCTCATCGTCTGCCAGGTCGACGGCGCCGGCCGGCGCACCGTGACTCTGGTCGAGCTCGCCTGGGCGACGGCGCCGGGTGATCCGAATGCCTTGGAGCAGGACAGCCTGGCTGGCTGACATCGGAAGACGCTGGCGACCGCGCTCTGGCGGCCTTTGCGCCATTGGTTGACGGCGAGCCTGCTTTGTCGGTTGCACGCAGCACTACATGTTTCGATAAAATTTCCAACAGAAATGCCAGCGACCGAGCGATGGCGAAGTCAACGCTGCGCCATCAAATGACGCTGCGCCGAAACGGACTCGGCCCGTGCACTTTAAGTCTTTGTTTTGTGCATATCCCTCCAAATCGCAGCCCACTTTGGGAGACACAGGCATCAATCGATGGGGTGGCAGATTTGTTAAATGTTTAATGAATCGTTAACATTACGGGGGGATATATATTCCGTTATGGTTTCCAAATCGTAAAAAGCTAATATACCTGAATATAGGTATGCTTGTCCCGCGATTGCGGCGACCGAGGGGGGCACGCCAGCTAGGAACGTTTTGGGGCACGAGCGTGCAAGCGCTCTGGGGTGGAGTTTTGTCTCTCAGCGAGAGAAGTCTTTACGTTCAATCAGAGTGGCTTGGTCCTGACCAACCGCCGCGGGCGGAAGCATTCGCTTGCGTCGTCCGCACCAGGATCAGCAGTAACCGTTGGGGCGAACACTTCCATTGTTCGCAAAGGGATCACAGGGGGTAGTTGGCAATGGCGACCACAACAGTTTCAGGCTCGACCGTCACGTTTTCGAATTCGGGCGCGGCAGCCAATCTGACGCAATCCGGCAGCGAGGATGGCAGCCTCCTGTTCACATTCGACGTTCTCGCGGCGAGCGGCGGCGGAACCAAGACGACGATCTATTCGGTGGATGACGGCATCAAGAACGATGACGGAGGGGCCGGGATTGTCGTCACCAACAAGGCGTTCGCTGACTACAATAAGGACCTGCTGGTCCAGGACGGTGCGAACGTCATCGAAACCAGCAGCACGAGCGGGGCGAAATTCTGGATCGGCACCGACAACAAGATTCATTATGACGCAACCACTCTAGCCCCCCTGATCAACGCGCTCGGCGCTGGCGAGCAGTTCACGGACACGATCCAATACACGATCAAGATGTCGAACGGCACGCTCAGCGTGGGTACGCTGTCGGTGTTGATCACAGGTACCAACGATGCCCCGGTGATCACCGTCACCGCCGGCGATCACGATGCTGTCACGCTTAACGAAACAAACTCCCCTTTGTCGACAAACGGTACGCTGACCGTCAGCGATGTCGATATCCATGATACGGTCAATGCCTCGGTGACGGGAGTGACCTTGGGCGGAGCTACCGGCTCCCTTCACGCTGCCGATGTCGTGAACATGCTGTCGCTGGGCGGCAATCCCGTCATCGACAACAGCCACACATCGGGCGCGATCAACTGGTCGTTCAATTCCACGCCGCAAGCTTTCGACTATCTCGCGGCGGGCGAGCATCTCACCCTGACCTATACGATCAAGGCAGACGACGGCCACGGCGGCACGACCACGCATGACGTTACGATTACCATCACCGGCACCAACGACGCCGCCTCGATCGTGGTCGACGCTTCGGTCACCGACGACCGGGCGGTGAGCGAGGCCG